>JAZOVZ010000033.1:0-38531 GCA_045658965.1 Eubacteriales bacterium | reverse complement strand
GGAGAGATTCGCGTAGGAGAGAACCGCGCCGGAGAGATTCGCGCCGGAGAGATCCGCGTAGGAGAGATTCGCGCCGGAGAGATTCGCGCCGGAGAGATCCGCGTAGGAGAGATTCGCGCGTTCTCCGTCTGCTTCGTTGTTCAGCCATTTCCTGTGTGCTTCAAGGATTTTGTTCAGTGCATCTTTAGTCATGTTGATCCCCCTCCCACCGCTTCACGATCTCGACGGCGAGGCGTGGATTTCTCGCCTCTTCTAATGTCGCAGTGATCGCATCAGGTTCTTTCTGTACATACATTTCTCGCCGTGTCTCGAAATACTCAACCGCAGTCATCTCCTGCACGCGCTCGGCAATGGCGTTGATAATCTGCACTTTTCGCGCCAACATTTCCATGATGGGATCACGTTCTTCGCTGCCGCCTCGCTCAACCATAGCGACGACGGCCTGTTCTCCGATCTCGTTGAGTAAAACGATCATTTCCTGCGTGGTAACTTTTTGCATTATCATCCCTCCTAAATTCCGCGATACCAACAGTCTGGATTATCGCTCGGCTCCAGGCACTGCAAACCGTCAAGGGTTTTGCGCAGACTGCATTTCCTTGCCTCCTGCCCGGTAAGAGCGCAGTATTGGCACGTTCCGGTCCATGCGGCGCGCGCAAGGTGCTGCAGATCCTTATCCTTGCAAAGCTTCCAACCGTCGTCAGTCTTGTCCCGGATGCGGCGTGTGATCACGCTCAACTGCATGTTGCGCGCACAGCGCTTAAATGTCTCGCGTCCCTCCTCGGTGAGCTGGAGCATATAATCGTCAAACAGGCTGATACAGGTAGATCTGAGCAGCCCGAGCCTCATGGCCGCGCGTGGGATGTGCCTGTTGCGTTTGTCCATCACTCCGCGCCCAAAGTCTGCAAAGGTTGCAAAGCTGTACAGGCCATAAACGATCTGCTGCTCGCATGCCGTCAGCGGGCGGCGCATGTCATCGCCCAGGGCACGGCGCTTTTCCTGAGCCACAGCCTCAACACAATCCTTGTAAGTCGTCGCCATCTTCCTCCAGCTCCTTTCCGGTAAATATGTTGTCCGCCATGCGGATCTTTGCGCCGGTAATCATGGCCACAATGTCAATGCCGAGCTGCGTTGCGCAATAAACATATCGCTTTCCAAAGGCTCGGTGCTTTGTCGCAAGTCCCATGCTGCACAGCTGCTCCCACTCCGGATCTGGCTCCGTACCGGTTTCTGCAAAGTTTTTATACATTCGATATATTCCGCGCTTTACCGATAGCATGCCGTACCCAATAGCCGCCTCCAGCTTGAGGATCTGTGTCAGCGTGAGCGCCGTGTTTTTGTCGATCAAATAGAAATTCCACATCTGTTTCACGCCTCCGCATCCGTTTCACGGGAAACGCATTTCGACGTTTCACGCTCCGTTTCACGCCGTTCCTCTGCGATCTCGTCCTGCGCCAGCTCGTCAATGCTCACGCCCAGCACTCCGGACAACCGGATCGCCACGCGCAGTGTCGGTTCATGGTTGCCCTTTTCGTATCGGCAGATGGATTGCTGCGTGATCTGCGCCCGCTCTGCCAATTCGCGCTGCTGCCAGCCTAAGGCCTGACGTGCAGCCTTTACTCTGCTCCCAAAGCTCATGTGTTCTTCCTCCCTGTCAGACCGGCTGCTCGACGAGGATGACCTCAACGCGCGGCTTGTTTGCATCCACGGTGTACTCGCTGTGGCTTCCGCGGATGTGCTTCCAGCCGTCGCCTTTGAGGACGCCCATCTTGACGAGCGCGTCCTGAATAAACTTCTCGCCCTGCCGGATGTTGTCTTTATCGCGCCTGGTATTTTCCTCGACCCAGATGTACACGATGCTTACAGGATTCTTGATCTGCAGCCCGTTCATCTGCGCGCGGATGTGCCAGCCGATGTATTCCTCCTGCTCGTTTTTCATGCCCTGCCCTTTGTGAGGGCCTGCCTTCTGGGCACGGGAATAGTCGTTTGTGCCGGGCAGCCTGCCCTGTATCACCAGCTTGTAAACCATGTTGCCTCCTCAATCATTGAGCTTATCTAAGTCCGTGTAGAGCATTGCGCTCAGTTCCTCATCCGTGTAGGTGCGCTGCTCATAGGCATGTGCGCCGGTGCGCTTTCCTGCCACTTGCAGCATGGGGCGCGGGTGATCCGGCGCGGCGCTTTGCCGGACTTGATCGTTTGCAAGCCATGAGCGCAGCTTTGCCGCGCAGGACTTCGGGCGCGCACCCTTTTCCATGATCCACTCGTCCATGTGGAGAATTTTTGCGTCCACGACATCCTTACCGTACTGGCTGCACATCTCGTCGTATTCTTGGGATGGCAACGAGACGACTCCGACCGTGTGGGTGGGTGTCGCCGGAGGCGGGGAAGGCGACGCAGCGCTTTCCTCTCTCTTTTCTTTGCTTTCCTTTTCTTTACTCTTTTTTTCTTTTGGGGATTCTGCGGGGGAATTTGGCAATTCTTCCACGGAAAAATAGCCATTATTCCCGGGGTTATCGGATAAAAGGCCGACTTTAACAAAGCTCTTTGCCGTCGTGTTTTTGTCCACGAGCCAGAACCTATCATCTACCTCGATATGTCGCCCTTCGGCGGCGGCTTTTCTCGCCCTCTCCTTGATGGCGTTAAGATATCGCCGCTGGATACCCGGAGACGTCAGAACCGCGTATGCGTTAAACAGTGTGCAATCAAACAGTGACCACCTAACGCATGAGCGCACGATCAGCTCCACCTTCTGGGGAGTGACTAACCCTCCAATGCGTCTCGCCATGAGCACGCGTGCTGAATCGTTCCATTGATAAAAGTATCCATTGTCCTTGTAAATCAGGCACAAGAGGCGCATAAACACATAGGTTCCAATCGGACCATGCTCGCCCTCCAGCGACTCGACCTTATCGTCCGAAAAGAATCCCACCTCAAAGGGGAAATAGTCCAACCCCTCCTTTGGCGGTCTTCCGGCCACTGCTACGCCTCCTTTCGCCTCTTTTCCTCCGGCCTGAAGTGCGCACACTCCTTGCCTACTCGGCACTGGTAGTGGAAACATTCGCACCATCCGGAATCATATTGGATGCGGAACCAACGCTCCGCGCATTCTACGACTGTCCCTGGTCTGCGCACCTTGCCCTCTTTGGTGACGTAGGTCATCACAAACCGCTGCCCGACATACACATTCGCCTTGCGGCGCATTTCGTCCATCCTCATCTTTGTGCGGTCCGGATACACGTCGATGCCGTAAAGTGTTCTCTGCTTCGATTGATTCTTTGTCGGTCTCGGCGTCCATGTAGGCCACAGCACGGTCGGATCAACGCGCAGCAGCTCGGCGGCCTTCAGAATGGTCTCGTCATAGCGCGGCACGGTGCCGTTGTTGACCCACATGTTAACCACGCTCTGCGGCACGTTTGCCGCTCGTGCAAAGTCGGAAATCGTCTCAAAACCCGCGTCATAGATCGCCTGTGCAAACGGATTTCTGCACGGCTGCCAGTCCGGCCACAGGTCGGTCGGGGCCACGTCAAGCAGCCCCGCCACGCGGTAGGTCACAGCGTCATCCTTTGGCATTTCGCCGTCACGAGCCATTCTTTCGCCCGCGCCGATCGGTATGCGCGCCGCCTCACAGAATGCCTTGATGGACTTATATCCGGCGCTCTTTACGGCCTTGCGGAACGGTGCTCCGCGATCCTCTGCCGTCATGCGTCGCTCGCCTCCTCATACGCCTTATCCAAGGCAATCTCAAAGAGCTCGATGGCGTCATCGTGTAAGGCGCCAAATTCTTTAAATGCTTTGGCGGTTGCGCAAAGTATGTTGGCTGTTATTTGTTCGGACAGATTATCCTCCAGCACATCTGCTCCCCAGTCAACAAGCATTTTTGAAGTATTTGTTTCGACATTGGCTGTGATGGTAATCTGGATTTCGTTATTTTTGATTCCATCCATTGCAAACACCTCCCTATCGTGCTATACTGTTATTGTGATTCTCTTAGCTGATCCTCTTGTGGATCGGCTCTTTTTTTGTTTTGGCGCCTTCGCCGAGGACGAATCCCCAGAAGGCCTGACTTCCGACCGCCAGCTTGAGCACCAGGATCATCGTCAGCAGTGCATACATTGCCGCTTCCAGATACGGCAGACCGTTGATCGTGCTATGCATCCCCGTCACCTCCCTTCCGTTTTGATGCATAGATCTTCATAGGTAAGGTGGAGTGCGTTACGAATAGCGGCTCGTCCGTATAGGTTAATGTCTCGACCATCCGCTTCCACGCGCGCCCAGCAGCCGAGAGCAAGCCTGCAAAGCCTGTCCATTTCCTCCGGCGTGCGCGCGCCTCTGAGCGCTCTGAGCTTGTCCGTATCAAATTCCGGCAGCCACCATGCCATGCGCTCACCTCCTTCTCCTTTTGCGGTTCTGGACTTCCTCTGCCCAATCCACGAGTGCTTCAATGATCTGTCTGCCATTGAGCACCAACATGCCAAAACCAAGCATGACCGTGATACTCAAAAGCAAATCAAGAACTTCCACCCAAAATTCCACCGGCATTCTCCTTCCTCCACTTTTTTGCGAGCTGTAAAGCCTCAGCCGGGTATCGGTCCTGAAACTGCACACAATCCATTGCCCGTTTGCGCATTGCTGCGTTAATCGGGCAATTATTGCACATGCCCACCTCCACGCACATGGCGTCGATGGTCAGCTCCTCCAGCGCCTTCGGGTCGATCTCACGCCTCTGCGGTTTCATCGGTAGCCTCCTTGTACTTATCAAACAATTCCTTCACCCTTGCCACGCCGTCGCGGAAGGTCTCGCCGCGCTTTAGATTTCCGCCTCCGTAATAGCCGACATTGTGCATGTCCGGGCTGATATGGATAGCGGGGTTCCGCCGTGGTGCGATCTCCAGCCAGACGCTCGGCGCGTCATAGTCCAGCAGCACCCGTTTGTTGTAGGCGATCACGAGCCACGTCGCCTCGTCGAGCAGCTGCTGCTGCGTTCTGCGTCTACCCATTACCCTTGACCTCCTTGCGCGCCTTGGCAATCAGCGAACGCAGGCGTTCCAATCCGTCGTAGAAGTTGTCGCCGATATACTCGTAATGCTTGCCGGTGTCCGTTACCATGGTGATGGCCGGATAGAGCGCATTGGTCAGCGCGTCTGCTTCCAGCTTGATCTTGATCAGACCGAGGTTGTTCAGCCCGCGCATCTTTGCCTCGATCACCAGCGTCAGCGCTTCGTAAAACTGCGCCCTTTCAAAAGGTCTTGACATGTGGTTCTCCTCCATTCTGTTATTTGTTTTCCTCCCACCGCTGGGCAAGCTTCGTCGCCGGTTCGGGGAAGATCTCGATGTACTGCCTGCAATCCAGCTCGATGCGCTGTGCGGCCTTGCCGATCGGACACATGCGGCAGCAGCGCTGCGCCTCACACATCTTGTTGATGATCCTGTTCCTCATGGATGACCAGCTCCTCTCTGTTCACGCCCAAGGCCTCGGCCAGAGCGTCTATCGTGGTGGATCGGACGCAGACAGCGGCGGATGTTTCGCTGAACAGCCGCGCTCCACACTTAAGACTCAGCCCCATCTGTTCCAGCAGTTTGCGTCGGCTGCGTCCATCCTCCAGCAGGATCCGGCGCAATGCCGGGCGGTTCAGCCGTTCACAGTGCCACTCTGCCACTACATCTCCTCCCTCATCAGGTCGCGCGGATCCACATCAACGGCAGCGGCGATGGCGTTGCGCTGGTTGCGCGAGCACCGTCCTTCCCGCTCGATGCGGCGCAGGGTCCGCGGGTCCATGCCCGCCTGCTGTGCGATACGATACTGTGCCTTACCGCACTCCATCATGGCGGCCTGAAGCTTGTACTGATCGATCAACATGTTTTGCTCACTCTCCTTGTTGTCTTGTCCTCAGCAGCTGCAACTGCTGTGGTCAGGAAGCGTATTTGCGGATCATTCCGCGAATCGCGTCTGTCAGGATTTCTTCTTCCGTGGGCGGCGGGTCTTCGGCCGGGCCTGCCCATTTGCCGTTGCGGGGGAAATAGAGATGCATCTTGCGATATGGCTCATGGAGCATGTCCATCAGCGCGTACATCTCCTCCTGCGTCCACGGCGAGTGCCCGGAAAACCGGGCGGAAACGGTGCCACGGCTGATGTTCAGCTTGCGCGCAATGTCCGACTGTGTGATGCCGCGCGAATGGCATCTTTCGGACAGCTCCGCGTAGATCGGCCTGTTGTCAGTCTCACGCATGTGTGTACCTCCTTTGTGCATTAAGTGAGAGATGCCGCAATGATTAGGGCGATGATGAGTGCGGCGATCCAGAAAAAATCAATCATCTTAAAATGATTTAAGCTCTCCGCGTTTATCCTGCAGCATCATTCGGATGCGATCATTGCCGGACGGGCATCCACTTCTGCCACAATCGTATTTTCTTCCAAGCACCCAGCAATCGCACACAGCTGCAATCTTTTTGCCGCAGCGTGCGCAGAAATTGCTGGGGCTTTTGTTTTCAGCTCCACAGTGTGGGCATTTGATCACTTTCCTCACCTCCTTGTTGACTGTCGTCGAGTGTTGTTAAGTGTCTTGCATTGCCTTCCTCTTCGCGATAAAATGTGAGCGGAAAGGAGGTGCTGCGATGAATGTAAATGAGTTGGATAAACGTCTGACGGATATTGCAGATGATTTTTCAAGAGAAGTCCAATTGCAGTTGAGCCACAGCTCATGCGACCGCGAAACCGTCAATATGCTCGACGAGATCGCACGTCAGATGTTTTATGCTCTAGTGGATTACAAAAAAGTCATTGTTGAGTACGAGAAAACCAAGTAATCCGCTTAACGCCGTCAGTTGCCGCTGGCGGCGTTTTCTTCTGCTTCAATGCGCTCGGCTTCCAGAGCGCGGATCAGGTTCTGCTTTGCCTTGATGTATTCATCCCAGGCAACTGTTACAGCAGCACTGCTGTTCATGGACAAGGACACAAGAAATTTCTTCATAGTCATTCCTCCTTTAGTTCTCAGCGGGCTGTGCCGCCAGCTTGCCCAGCTCATAGCCGGTCTGCATGGATGCGGCAACGAGCTTGTCCAGCTCGGTCTGTCTGTCCTCCTGCGGGAGGATGATCTCCGCTGCCTTGAGCAGCTTCTGCATTCTTTCAGTCATTGTGCATTTCTCCTTTCGTGGTATAATGTTGAAAAAGGGGGAATTTGATATGGAAGCATTTGATTTGATCGGGCTTTTAGGATTTTCTTTATCTCTCGCGCTGGCTGTATGGGAGTTTGTCATGTCTCGGCCGCGCGTCGGCATTCATGCTCCGCGCGTGTACATTTTCCGGCGCACAGAGCATTCGGACGTCTCCCTGATTGCCGATATGACGTTGGTCAGTCGGTCGTCTCGACCCGTGTCGGTCATGTCGATCCTGATCAATGATATTGATTGCGTTTCCGAAGCCCGCATGCACTACAAGGTCATTTTCTCAAGTTCCGACGCCGAGGATGAGACGCGTTCTTTACGCACAGAGGGAATGCCATTAACCCTCCAACCGTACGAAGCGCGCAGGATTCGTGTGGAGTTTCATGTTCCTCCGGCCACTCTTGAAAGTTCAGTCGCAGAGTCTTGCTCTTGGTGCTACATCCGGCACTCCTTTTTTTCAGAAGTTGAGCTGCCGCCCTCCGGAATTCCAAGCATCGCGCTTTTTGACTTGGCCCTGCGCACAAACTGCAGTGCGATCTTTGCTTGCCGGAAACGCAAGCGGCAGGAATGTCAGGTGCGAAGCCTTCGCGCTTTGCTTGATGATATGCTGCGTGATCCTTGATACTCGCTCACCTCCTTGCTAACTGTTACATCAGTGTTGTAACTCTGTTACTATAATACGATACATAGTTACCTTTGTCAACCCCTTTTGCAAAATAAATGTTGACCAAGTTACATTCGTGTGCTATAATCATAATTGTAGAGAGGAGGTGCTATAATGAACACCATTGGCGAACGTATAAAGGATCTGCGCAGGGAACTCAACCTCACGCAGGATGCATTTGCCGCACGAATCAATCTGACTCGCAATTACATCACCTTAATAGAAGCAGGAAGCCGAACTCCATCTCCTAGAACCATCGTCGATATATGCCGCGAATTCCACGTATCTCAGAACTGGCTGGAGAATGGCATTGAGCCGAAGTATATCGATCAGGACGAGAGCGACATTGATGTGATCAACCGCATCATGGAAGGCCAGAGCGAAAATAAAAAGAAGCTCATGCGGATCCTTGCGGATATGCCCGACGAGCTTCTTGATAAGATGTTGGAATATTTAGAGAGTAAGTACAACGGTTAACCGGCGCGTTCCTCCTGAATGTTCAACAGGCTGGTTGCGTAAAGCATCACTTTGCGGACGTAGGCGGGCGACAGCTTCCCCAGCTTCTCAACGATAACCTTAATCATATCTTCCTTCATTTCTGTTTCCCCCTCTGCTTCTCTATAAAGCAATTATAAGCAGAACATGCGTTCTTGTCAATGAGAACATTGTTCGGAATTTATGCGACGGAAAGGAGCGCAGCATAGTGTCATCGCCCAAATTACATAAGCCTGATCGTTTTTCAACGGCAACCATTGTATGGGGTATCATCTTCCTGATGAGTATTGCCTGGTTGGTCATCGCTGTATTGGCTGTATTCCTCACTCTGTTTTATCTTTCGGTTTTGATTTGCATTGTAAGCTTCTTTGGTACTGTCATTTCGTTCATTGTACACGAAGAACGCAGAGCAAGATACAAACAAGCATTGACCATTCGGAAAGCAGAGAAGGAACGTGCTGTTCAGCAGGAACGCTTGCAGCAGCGCAAGGAATGGGAACAGCACCACGCTGCTACTTATTTCACGATCAAGGGCGTCACCTTTACCAACGACGACGGATCTTCCCGTCAAAAATACCTTAAGGCCTTACACGATGCCATTGCCATCGAAGATCATCCTGAGGTAACATTCGTCCCCTGCGAGCATGACTCCGAAACCGCCGTGCGAGTTCTGGCCAACGGCATGCAGATCGGCTTTATCGCCGCCCATGAGGTGGAAATGTTCCTCAGTCTTCTTCCCCACATCGAATATTCTCGCTTAGATGTGGAGTGCTTTGTTCCCGATGATGACACGCGCAAAATCTATCGCGCAGACGTGTATGTGGTCTACTCGAAGTAGCCACACCCACTAAAATCTTTCCATCTGCTTAAAACGCTCACGCTCCACCATGCGCAGGATGCGCCGCAGTTCGCCTGGGTGCATGTGCTTGAGGTGGGAGAGGATCCGTTCGATCAGGCTTTCAACTTCACTCATATTTGCCGCCTCCTTTGTGGTAGGGTATGGCTGAATCATAAGCTGGAAACATCGTTTCAACAACAACCAAAACAAAAAAGACCGTTTCATTTTTGAAATATTCGTTTCATTTTTGAAACGCCGTCGGAAAAGAGAGCCAAATGCCACTCAGAAGCAAGTTTTTAACCCTGCTGCAGCGCTCAGGCATGGCCTACGCCGACCTTGCCAAGCGCAGCGGCGTTTCTTCCGCAACCATCTCGCGCATTGTCAATGGCAGCTCAGGCAGCGCCGAAAACCTAGAGGCGCTGATCGAAGCCCTGACAGAATTTGACGACGAAGCCCCATCGGTGTCTCATTGCGATATGTGCCGCGCGGCTACACAGCGCGTGTTTGACCAACGCTTTGAGGATCAGCGCAATCATTACGAGGAGCGCATCACGCTGATCAAAGAGCACCACAAGGAGCGCATCCAAGAGCGCGACAAGATCATCGTCGAAAAGGATGCCGAGATCGCCCGTCAGCACAAGCGCAATCGCGCGTATATGATCGTGCTCATCATGCTGGTCACAGCCGTGGTCATTCTCTCCATCATCGACTTTGCCCACGGTGGCGTGGGCTGGTTCCGCTACTATGTTGGCGGCAGCCGGCATGGTCTGTTTAACTGGCTGTTATAAATAAAAAAGCCCCGTCCGTGTAAGCAGCACAGACGAGGCAAAAAGCAGCAAGCACCTGACAGGGTGAGCTTTGCTATACCCATTATAGCACAGCTGCCCGCAAAAATACAAGGAGGTTAACTATAATGGCAAAAAAACAACGTCTCGCAGAGGCGATCTGGCTGGAAAAATCCAATCGTTGGAGCGTTAAGGTAACAAAGGACGGAGTGCGCAAGGCGTTTTACTCCTCCACCCCCGGCAGAAAGGGCAAGCGCGAGGCCGAGCAGAAGGCGGACGACTGGCTTGAGGCCGGTATTATCAACAGTACCGCTAAATTTTCCACCGTATGGGAAGCATTCATCCAGCATGAGCTTGAGACGCGCGGTGAAAAGAATACAACATATCTGCACAACAAGCAGTACGGACGGCTCTACATCCTGCCATATCTTGAATACAAGCGCATGGAGGACATCAAGCCCATCGACTGGCAGAACTGCATCGACCTCCCCTATGCGGCATCCGTCAAGGCAGGAAAGCCACTCAGCGCAAAGAGCCTCAAAAACATCCGCGGTACTCTCACTGCCTTCCGATCTTACTGCGAGCTGAACGACCTTGAGCTTCGCTCCATGCGCACCATCAAGATTCCTGATACAGCGCCGGTTGGAGAGCGGAAGATCCTCCAGCCCTCAGACATTGAGCGCCTGTTTTCTGAACCGCTCACAGATCACATTCCGCACTATTTGTATGCATGGCGTTTTCAGGTTCTCACCGGCTTGCGACCCGGTGAGCTATACGCCCTAAAGCACGAGGACATTAAGCCCGACGGCATGATCACAATCAGCCGCAGCGTGAACGTCCGCCGTGAGATTACAGACGGCAAAAATAAGAACGCCCGACGCACATTTCTTTTGCCCACAGCGGCGCGGCAAGTGCTTGCCGATCAGCGTGTGCACATGCGTCGTCTCGGCATTATTTCGCCTTATGTATTCCCCAACACCGGCGGCAATGTTGTGTGGGAGAGAGACGCATACCTTGCATGGAAACGGTTCTGCGCGTCGCAGGGAATAACCCCTTGCAGCCTTTATGAACTTCGCCACACCATGATCAGCCTGTCCGCGGATGTCCCCGATGCACTGCTCAAGCCAATGGTTGGCCACGGGAAAAACATGGACACGCGCGGTATTTATGGGCACGAAGTGCAGGGCAACAGAGAGCGGACCGCCGCCATGCTCAATGTCGTTATAGGCGAAATTCTGAACCCGATTTGAACCCGCCGCAGTGTAAAACGAAGCAAACAAAGAAAACAAACAAGTTGCGAATAACATGCATTTTTAGGTGTTTCCGAGAGATATGCGCATCTTTCAAAACAAATAAAATCGGTTCAAATCCGGTCATCAGCTCCATTGAAAAGCCCCTGAAATCAGGGGCTTTTCTTTTGTTGTGAAATTGGTCTGAACCCACTTTTGAACCCACATGAAAAAGCACCGGAAATTCCGGTGCTTTTTCATGTTTAGCCGTTGCGGGCGGCCTGCATCATGCGCTCGATGGTTTTGCGTTCCTCCGGGGAGGCATCCTCCATCATATCGCGCATCATGTCCATCACGCGCTCAGAGCTGCCGTCACGGCTGTACCCATCCTGACTGTACATGCCTCCATCACGGGAGTAATGCCCGCGCACATAATGCCTGCCGCGGCGTGCATAGCTATTGCCGCCATCGTCGTAAGCATACCCACCACGGCGGGAATAACGAGCCTCGCTGTACTCATCCATTTCGCCGTCATCTTCAAGCATCTCGATCTTGTCGATGTTCTTGATCGTGTCGGTCAACTTGTGCACGGCGTCGAGATCTGCAAGGTTAAGCTTTGTACGGGCTTCATACTGCTTAAGCTCCTTGCAGAGCATGTCTTTCAATGCCTTCATATCCATCATTATACAATCACGCTCCTTTCTACGCCACACGCTCAACAATCAGGTTGGCGTTGGTCACATCGACGGCGGTTGCGGTGGTATTGCGCACAGCAATAGTCACGCAGCAGCTGCACGGCACGGCGATGAAAACCGCACCGAAAACGTTGAAGAACGCATCTACAACCGTAGGCGTGACGATCATCGTTGCGCTGCCCAGCGGCTCACCGTCGATGGTGATTGCGAGGGAGATCGGACCAACGGTGCCGCCGGTGGGAATCGCTACATTTGCGCCAAAGCTGACTTTGTAGCGTGCGCCGTTAGGTGCTCCGCGCAGGGTGACGATGCCGCTGCCCTCGCGGTGAACGATCTGCCCACGGCAATCACGCACAGGCGTCTCGGCAAAGAGCACGTTTGCCTGGGACGCTACGGTCTGAAGGGCGACGTTTGTAATATCAGTTGCCATAAAAATCACACTCCTTTATGCAGGAGGGCGGCCGCCGCTCCGGCAGTCGCCCCCTCTGCGTCGTTAATGGCTTATGCCATCCATCCCCACAGAGGGGAAGTCGTTACGCTGCAAAGCCGTAACCGTTGCAGCCCTGGCCGCAACCGCCGTAGCCACCGTGCGTCCAGCTGCAGGGAGGCTGCACGGGGCAATCGTTGCCGGTGCGGCGGATGATCTCCGCAGTGCTGGCATCGATGGCGGCACGCAGCACCCCATTCTGCTCGGCGCGGGCGACCTGACCTTCCAGCGCCGCAATGCGGGCATCCTTGTCGGCCAGCTTGGACTGGACGAGGAAATCAAGGATGGCACGGGTGTTGGCGTTGGCGTTGTCGGTGATGTCACGGGTGGTGGACTGGATCAGGTTACGGGTCTCGCATGCCTGCTGTGCGGCGTCGTAGCGTACGCCATCGATGGCGCGCTGGGTGGCGCAGCAGCAGTCGCTGATCTGATGGCCGATGCCGCAGAGCGCATTATCCACGCCGTGGAAGCCGTTGTTGATGGTGTTGTTCAGCGCGTAGGTAGAATCCGCAAGGCCGTAGGTCTGCTGATCGAGCTTAGAAATCAAGGTCTGCTGGTCCACCGCCGCGCGGACATCAGCCTGAGTGGCACACGGTGCGCCGCAGCCGCCGCCCATGCCGCCAAAGCCGCCGGCGCCGCCAAAACCGCGTCCCCAGCCGCCAAAGAGGATGAACAGGACGATCCACGCCCAGTCGTTGCCGAACATACCGCCGTTGTTGCCGTAACCGCCGCCGTAGGCAGGGACGACCTGCATCGTGGTATCAGTGTTCAAAGACATAAAATCACTCCTTTTATTACGTCGTTGGTAAACAGGTTGCTATGCAAAACGTGGCCACGTTTTTGCTCAATGGTTATCTGCGCGGCATAAACTGCTGCGCCTGCATGTAAGCAGCGTTTAACTGCTCCTGCGTAATCTGTCCGCGCTGCATCATCTGTTGCAGAATCTGCGCGGGGTCTGCGCCCTGCCCGAACTGCGCCTTAAACTGCTGGAGCTGCGTCTGGAAATCGGGCTGCTGCGATTGGAATGCATTAAACAAGGGATTGGGCATTTACTACTCCTCCTTTGTTACGGTCGTGGGCGCAGGCTGCATCAGAGCCTCAATTTTGCCCCGTAGGGCGTTAAACTCATCACGAGTGACATAATCCCCCTGCGGCATCTGCGCCGCCTGTATGGGTGGATTCTGCGCTGCTGTGCGCTCTTTGTAATCGAACGTCCTCATTGCGGGTATGCCGGACGCGTCAACGCTCTTTAGGTAAAAGGTGCTGTTTTCCACGTCCATCAAAATCACGGTGTTTCCGGGCGCTACGGGGAAAGCCTTTGCCCCCGCCTCACCCTGCACCCAGAGCGGAGACGTGGACGGCTGCGTCTGCATGGGCGCGGGCATTGCCTGTGCCTGCTGCACGCCCATCTGCATCGGCTGCTGCATGCCAAACTGATAAGGTGCGTTCTGCTGCTGCCTCAGCTGTGCAAGCTGATCGGGCATAGGCTGCGATTGCGGATAATAAGGCTGCTGCATGCCCATCTGATAGGGCGGATTTTGCGGATATGCCATCAACGATCATCCTCCTTGTGCCAGTAATAGATCGGGACTTCTGCGCCGCTGTCCCAGCTGTCCAGGTAGCTGCCGTCCTGCACGGCGACGACATGTCCGGACAGGGCGAGCACAAACGTGCCTTTGGGATGCGCAGCGGCGAACTCGTCCACGGTGCAATCGTCAATCAGGTCACGGGTGTAGCCGTGTTTGCGCAGGAATTTCCCCCACACGTGGTTTGCGCTGATGAGATCACAGCACCCGAAGCCCTCGAGCGTCAGTGCCATGTAGGTTTCATCCCAGCTCATCTTTGCCGCCACGGTACACGCTCTGACGGCGCAATCACCGACGGATCTGTGCTGCGGATTTGGGTTGTAAGGTGTCCATCTGCCCACGATCACCACCTTCTTTCTGATTTGAGCATACAAAAAAATCGGCTCCCTCACGATGTCGTGAGAGAGCCTCTTTTGTGACATTATCATGCCAAAATAAAAAAAGAGGGACAGGCCGAAGCCTGTCCCTTATCACTTGGTTTTAGAAATGTTCATCCACAAAATCAGACACAATCCGTTTGATCTGACGCGGCGACATTTGCGGACGGATATCTTCTGCAACTTTGTCGTAAGTTACACCGTCCAGAAGTTTCATACGCAAAATCTTGCGGTATTTCGCAGATATGACATAGTCGTTGATGAGCTCATTGATTTCAGCGCGCTTCTTGCCGCTACGTTTGACTTTGGCGAGAATTTCACCTCTGCCCATCGCATCACCTGCCTTTACTCCTCGGCGGTCTCTCCGTCGATTTCTTCGTCGGTTTTATCATAAGTGTGCGTGGGCGTCAGCTCCAGCACAGCGGCCTCAATCAGGGCATCAAGTTCCTCAGGCGTAACGTCCTCAGCCCAATCGTTCTCCTCTGCTATGCCCAGCACATACTTCTTCTTGCGCTCGCCCTTGCCGGATCCAAACAGCTGCTCAGCCGCCTGCACAGCCGTGCAAACCCACTTCCAGAGCATGTTAAAACGTTCTGCGCCGATGCGCTCCTTGACCCACGGCACAACCACGGCAGCGACGATGGCAACAACAGCAAACAGGGCGATCTCGATAACGGTAGTCCAATCAAACATCATCATTTTTCCTCCCGAAGATTTTGTCTACAATGCGTTTCAGCAGCAGCCCGCCGGCTTCAACGCCGAAAACAACAAACGTCTGCTCGATCAGTGTGGTCTGCTCCACACCCGTCACGGCGGTCAGCACTGTGTGCACGGCGGAGAAGATCACAAGATACAAAAACAGGATGCGCAGTGCTTTTTCCGCATAGCGCGTCTTTTTCGTATTCATCCCGCCGCCTTTGCCAGGTGCTTCTGCAGCTCGTTGAGCGCCTTTGTAACCTCGCCGTTGCACCCCTGCTGGTGCAGGCCGTCCAAGCAGGCATACAGCCCGATGATGAGCACCGAATGCAGCTGCTCGCTGTGCTCCACCTTGCGCTCAATGCGCTCAAAGCGCTTAAACAGCTTGTATCCCATCACGATCACGCCGCCAAGCGTACCGGCGATGCCTAAGATCGTTGCAATCTGTCCGAGATCCAAAGTTACCACGGCAGCAGCCCTCCCATTGCCTCGTTCGTTTTTTTGCCGAAAACGCCGTCATCCTCCAGCCCGTTCTTGTGCTGGAAAACCTTCACGGCGCGCTCGGTGTTTGCGCCATACTTGCCGTCGGCAGATATGCCCAGCTTGCGCTGGATCCACACCACGCCCGCGCCCTTTGTGCCGTTTTTATACACGCAGGGTCTGCCGCCCTGACCGGGACAGCCGGTGCTGCTGGTGCTGTCGTACCACGCGACATTTTTGCCGCGCGCGTCTACGTGAATGTAGTCGTGATCTGCGTCGTAAACACCGACGCCGCCTTTATAGCCGAGCTCAGCCATAAACTTCTCCGCCCACACGGCCTGTGTGGCCGCGTCCAGCTTCTTACCGTCCTTGAGCTGCACCGAGAAGTCCGCCGCATTGCCCGTGCGGTGCTGACTGTTCTTTGCGCCTTTAACCAGAGCATTGAGCGGGTCGGGACGGTAGCCGCCGTGCGGACGGATGATAAGGACTGCGTCGGGGTATTTTTCGCGGAACTTCTCGCGCAGACCCTCCATCAGGTTGAGGAGCCTTTTGTCCAGCTTGGTTGCATCGGGCTTGGGTGCTCTGGCGGGGTCGATCACGTCCGCATAATTCTGCGGGTCATAATACTCCCCCAGCCGGAAGTGCTCCGATACGCGCATGTTTAGGTCGTCCACGTTCTCAGCCTCCTTTACTGTCGCAATATTTGTGCCGGGATAATAAAAGGCAAGGATGCTCCAATAGGTGCTCCCTTGCCTTGCCATTTCCTCCGCGCCGGTTTGGCTCAGTCCAACGCCGTGACCGCTCACGCGCGCCGACTTGTCAAACGGGTCGGGCTTGTCCACGAGGTACGGCACCGCCGTGCCCCAGCGCTTGAGCGCCGAGACCGTCCTGCCGCCGTTACTGTGGGTATAAACCGCGTCGATCAGCTTGCCGTTGTGGTGGATCACCTCGCCGCGCGTCGCGTCCACCGCCGTATCGCTGTTTTTATGGCGCGGACGGGCGTTGTATGCCTGATCGCCCGCCGTGTCGTCCACATCATAGGGTTTCCTTTTGCGCTCCTCAATCTTGCGCAGGGCGTAGGTGCGCGCGGCGATGGCCTGCGCCTTCTGCGCCTCCATCGGGCAGGAGGAGGCTTTGATCTCCGAGGGGACTACGCCCTTGAGGTAGTCCTCCATGTCGAGCACCCGGACGGCGTTGGATCCGTCACGGGTGATCTTTACGCGGATTTTCATGCCACGACCTCCCACCCGTCAGGGTACTGCGCGGGCGTGTAGACATTGGCGGGCAGCTTGGAGCGGTAAAGCACATCCCCCCACCAGCCCTTTTCTCCCTCCGCAAACGCCGTGCCCGCCGTGATAACCTCGGGAATAATGCGGATGCCGTCGCGATAAGGGATATCTTCCCACAGCGTCGGCGCGTGGTCGGGAGCGTTGTCCTGCGTGTCCCACAGGTCAACCGCCGCACGCTTGATCACGCCGCCCCAGTTGATGCGGGTGCCTGCTTTGACCAGTGCGCCGTCCTGCTTGAGCGCAGGGAAAATCGTAGGTGCGGTCGATGCAGTTGCGTCGTCAAGGCTCTGCGCCGCCTGTTCGATCACGGGGCGCAGCTTTCGCGCTTGGTCAAGGATGTCTTTGCGGTAGTTACTCACGTGTGCTCACCCCCAGCGCATTTAATGCGGTCTCCATCTCAGCCACGGGATCAGGCTCGACCGCAGCCGGAGTGTAGTCAAAAACCAGCGCGTGCGGGGTCTGCGTCACATCCACAGATACGCCCGTAGCGGCTGCAAACGCCGCCTCGGTCTCTGCGTCGGGAGACTCCCACACCATGCAGCCCGTGTCCGCCTCGGTGCGTCCTGCCAGCTCGGGCAGAGATGCAACGTCCTCGGCAAAGGTGGTCATGCGGACGCTGCCCTGACGCATGTGCGAGGAGAGGACAGTGCCGGTGGTTAGGTCGTAGTAGAGTTTGCGGATAAACATTGTTGTGTACCTCCTTAAACGCCGTAGGCGTACCATGTGTATGACTTGCTCGTATCGCCAAGGGAGAAATTCGTGTACACGAATGAAAAGCCGTCATCCGTTGTTGTAAACGTTGTTTGAGCCACGTATCCCATGGTCGAGCAACCGTATGCTTTACCGTCTGGTAAGCCAAACCATGTCCCCAACGAGCCTGAATAGGCGTTAAGAGTGGTAAAGTGTACGGCCACAAAGGACGGTTTAAAGCCCAACCCTGAAACAGTAAACGCGCTATTCCCCGCTCCCGCCCGTGTTCCGCTCGCACTTTTCATGCCACCACCAGCAAATGTCCCCAATATGCCGAAAATGCTCACTCCCTCGGCGATGTTCGCAGCCGTCAGGGATGCGTCGCCTGCTACAGCAACCTTGCTCAAGCCGTCATACCCAGCGTCAGGCGTTACGGTCTGCCCCGCAGCAGACGGTGTGACGCTTTTCTCCTGCAGCACGGGGTCCTTGCCTCCCTCCGGCAGCGCATTCACCGCCTCAAGGATCGCCTGCAGGGCCGTTGTGTTGTTGCTTAATTGGCTCATGTCGTCACCTCCCGTGTCCGCACGCCAAGCTCGTTGAGCGCGGTCTCCATCATGGTAAGTTGCTCTGCGGCATTGAATTTGACAATGACTAATCCCTTGAGCGGTTCAACGTAACTTTCGCCAATCACCAGCCCGTCAGCCTCATCCCTGCCGCAAAGTACGTCACAACCGTTGCGCTGGTGTTTGGTATATTTGAGATTTTCCTCAAGGCTCAATAGCTCGCCATTTTTTAATATCCTATACATCCAGACCCCCTCCTTTACACACAAAACGCGAACGCCACGCCCAGTGCGGTTGTCGCGGCAGTTCCCGTCGATGCGCCCGATGTGTTTATGTTCACGAAGGCCGTGTTTTGTAGGTCAGCCGGGTCACGTAGCCACCAAGACGCAGCATTCCCGTTTAGAGTCAACTTCCGGCTATTAATCGTAGCAAAAAACGCATAGTGTGTTCCATGCGAATTTATCGCTGTTGAAAAATCACCCTCAACCTCGGCCTCTGACAGCAAAAACAACTTGTCTGCGGTTGTGATAAGCGCAGAGGTAAAACCGCTCGTTGCAGTCTGTTTGCTTGCCTCCTTGATTACACTCCGCAAGCCCTCGGGCAGCTGCGGGAGATATGTGTCCCGCAGGGTCGAACGGAGAGCTGCGCCTTGCCAGCTCATAGTATTGTCATCAGTCGAGTGCATTGCTATTTTCGCCACGCATACGCTCGTCATAAATGTGATCCCGATGGTATTCCCCTTCGCGTCTACATCACTATCAAAACCGATAATGCGCAAATTGTAGTTTGTCCCGCCGATGCTGACGGGTTTTGTGTCGCCAACCTCAAAATATGTCGCTGCAAGCCCACGCTCCGATATCGCTGCAATCTCTCCCCAGCTACACTCGCTTAATGACACCCCTACATCCGGGAGAGTCCACGAAAACTGCACCCACGTGCCATCGCTACCATAATGCCCCGCCACAGTTGCCCATTTTACGCCGTTGTACTGCCACGCGTTTTTTAAGCCCAGCCGCACAACCGGCACGCCGTTGCCGAACAGAATGTGATGCGCAGCCTCTGCAATTTGTACCCACACGTCACCACTCACAGGGCTTGCAGGTTCGTCCGTGTCAACGTAAATCGTGGAGGGCGTGGTTGACGTAATAACCACAATGCGCCCATCCGTCACGCTTGCGGGCAGCTCGGCGGCGGTGATAACGTCCAACGAGACCCCGCCCCCCGCACCCTTCCCCTCCAGCGCGGTCGCAATCTGCGAGATGAGGGAGGCTTGGGCGGTTACTTCTCCGCTTATGCGATTAATCTGCCCTTGCACATTGCTCATGTGCGCTCACGCTCCTTTTTCAGCAGTTCAGCCCATTCGCGCAGCGTACCGCCCTCGGTGGGGATGGGCAAGCCGTATGCGATCAGTTCCGCGCGAAGCAGTTCTTTGTCTTCCAGGATCCTGTACGTTTCCTTCTCAATCTCTGACACGACCCGCCACTTATGGCTCGTTTCCTTCTCTTTCATCCTACGCCCTCCCTAAATAGCTGCCAGCGCATTATAGATGTCGTCCGTCAGGCTCACCGTGCCGCCGCCGGTGTAGCCCGCAGGAATGGCTGCGCTGGTCTGCGTCAGGCCGTCAATGGTCGCGTTTACCGTGCCGTTGTTGGGCATGGTGCCCTCCACCTCATTGCCCGCCGCGTCCACAAAAACGTCGCCGTCCAGCACATGGGCAGCCGTAGCGGTAACGCCCGTTACATCCTGGTACGCGTCGGGGATCTTTGCAATCGTGACCTTGCTGATCACCTTGCCGGTGGTGGGCGTGATGGTCTGCGCGGACTTCGTGGGTGTTGCGGACTTTTCTTCCAGCACGATCTTTACGCTGCCGGTGCCGTTATGGTATCCCTTGGGCGGGGCATAGGTCTGGTTATTCGCCGTCGCATCCAGCGTCTTGCTGACAGCGCCGTTGTTGGGCATGGTGCCGGCAACGGTCTCGCCTGCCGCATTGACGATGACCTTGTTGGCAAGCACATCCGCTGCGGTCGCAGTGACAGGGCTGGTGTCGTTAAAATTCTCCGGGATCGCGCCAACGGTCACGTCGGACAGGCCGTAATAGCCGCTGTCGGGCGTTACGTTCTGCTGGTTCTTGGTGGGCGTGACGGATTTGCTCTGCAGGTTATAGCTGCCGCCGCCTGCCACGCCGCTGACGGTACCGCTGCCGTTGTGGTAGCCCTTGGGAATGGTGTAAGTATCGCCCTCCTGCACCTGTGCGGAGACCGCGCCACGGTTTTCAATGCCGGCAAACGCCGTGGCAATCTTGTCGATCTTATCCGTATTTTGAGAAATGCCCAGCTCAACACCCTTGGTTCTGAGGGTGTTCCTCGCGTCCTGGATTCTGAGCAGCTGTTCCTGAGTTGTCGCCATCGTACAAACCCTCCTTAAATCGTTTCAAGCAGTGCATTGATGTTGCCCACGGTGGTATACACCGCCGCAGAGGTTACAGGCAGGGTATTGTCCGCCTGCACTTCCTTTGCGGTGTTGACGCGCAGTACGTTGTTTTCGTCCAGGATGAGTGTGTCGTCGGTCTCAAAGTAGATCCCGCCACCCTCGCCGCCGCCCGCTCCGTTTCTGCCGCGCGGGATGCCGTAGACGATGGTGCGGTTGCCCTCTGCGTCCTCCTCAAACCGCACCGTTGCCTCACTGCCCGGGGGCAAGGTCTCAGCCCTTGCGTCCACGCCCGTCAGCGTGTCCACCGCGCGGAGTGCGTCCTCAATCGCGGTGGGATACTGCTGCTCGATGCGCTGCCCGGCGTCCGGAATGTGCCCAACGGTCATAACAAACACATCACTGCGCCACACTCGATCCCCGTCAGCAAGAATTTCAATCCAGCACTCCATGCGGCCGGCATGTTGTGTGTGGGTGCGTGTGGCGACATATACGCCGTCATTCAGCGGCACAATGTCGCTATACTTGCCGATGCCAAGATGTAAAAAAGCCGCCGCTCCATCAAAAAGCGGCAGCTGAAACTGCACCGTGTCTACATTGTTGTTGCCCTGATTCGCCAGCCGAAAACTCTGCGGTTGTGGCGCACGTCCATTGAATCTGACAATCATGCTTGCGCGTTCACCTCCAAAAACAAAAAGAGCGCCGACTCTTCAGCACTCTTCAAACAACAGGTTACATCTTTTGTATTATCGCCGCCATGCCCTTAAGTATAGCATACAACGGCACGGCTCCGGCCGCAACCATAGCCGCGACCACAAGTCCCAACAACGGACGCATGGCAAACGTTCCCGCGATCAACACACACACCACCGCCGCGCCGCTTGCGATCGCATGTATTTTTGCTGCAAGCAACAGCAGGTTAACCGCTTCTCCGGAGCTATCTCTCGTGCGGCTCTTTGCTTGGCTTTGCTTAACCTCCGCGCCCTTTGGCGGGGTCACGTTCTTTTCGCCGCACGCGGCGCAGGCTTTCAGCTCATCCGGGTTTTCCGCATTACAATTTCTGCACGTCCACATTGTGTCGTACCTCCCTTATGCGGGATATTATAGCACGGAAATTAAGCGTTGTCTATGCGATACCATGTGCCACCATTATACGCGACGTAGAAATGACTGTTATAATACCGCAAAGCCAACGGTGCGCCGTTGGCAGAAGCTTGATTGCGTAACATCTGCGCATAAGATGCATTCGTTGCATTAGATACGCTATTTGCTGATCCCGCACTAGATGCATAATTCGCATTTGTCGCAGTATTGGCTGTGTTTGCATTTTCCGCATAATCAGCTCTAAAGCTCTTCCTCGGCGCACCCACCGGATATTCCACCACATAAGTGCCGCTGTCCTTGATAATGCGCACGCGGTCGCCCGCCTTGAACACCACAAAGCTGTTGGTCTGATAGCGTTTCTGCGTCGCTTCCTCCATGCCGTCAAAGATCAGCGTCACGCCGTCATCGTAGATCGCAGCGATCTTTGCAAACGATGCGTCCTGCACCTCGTTCGGGTCGGTCTGCACCAAGTCCTGATACGTTTCCAGCGCCATCCAATCCCCCCTTTATAAAAACATAATGCGCTTTGCCTTGTGCGTCATTTTCCCGCTATAGGCAAGCTGCATGGTCCAGTCGGTCTCCTGATAAATGCCGCGCAGCCGTTCGTGCTCCAATGCGATTGTGTCCGCATTGCTGTGCGTGGGCAGGTTGGCGGTTGTAAAGGTTATCTTCTCCTCCGCAAGCTGCGACTCAAAGCGCAGCCTGTCCACATACGCCTGCAGGGCTTCCTGTGATGCAATGTTGTCCAGACGCACAATCGGCGCAAGGATTCTGCGCCCGAGGCTTACAGTGGAAATGGGCGAGGTCACGTTATCATTGACCGCCGTTGCCACCATCGGAGCTTCCATGTCCGCGTTGCTCACAACCGCCTTGAACACATTCACCGGGTTGTAAATGTCCTGTGCTACGCTGCACGCGTCCGCAATCAGGCTGCTGTTGCCCGTGCTGTATACATGGTCGATATTCGCCGCCGACGGCTCCACATAACGCGTCAGCCGCGCATAACCCTCTGCGTCAAACCACAACGGCGTAAAAGCGATCTCAGACAACAATGCATTGATGATGGTGATGTAGCTTGTGCCTTCATTCCAGTCCTCACGGTCAGTAATCAGCACATCCTCATTTTCATCCGACAGCACGCCCGTGATGCCGCACTCCGTCAGCATGCGCTTGATCACATCAAGATAACGCTCTCCCGCCGTCAAGTGCAGCAGCCCTTCCGTCGCTACCTGCTTGACCAGCAGCGCGCGATCCATAGCCTGCAACGCAATGGTGGACGCGCCGTTTGCATAATCCTCCGTCACAGACGAGGCAACAAACACGCCCAGACTGTGCCACTTTCCATCCAACCACATCTGCGGTCGGACCCGATCATTAAACCAGTTGATTTCCTTTGTCGGCTTGCGAAATGTGCCGGAAAGGGAGCGCGTGATGGTTGCGTTCCCCTGATGCCGCACCGTCGGCGCGCCCAGCGCGTGCAGTTCATCATATGGCACGTTGTTTCTCAGGATCTGGAATCGGTATTCAACCTCTCTCAACCTTCATCCACCTCAACAATCTGCAGCGTCAAGTCCACGCCCCACCACGTGCGTGCCTCACTCACGCTCTGCAACAGTCCGCGGATCAGTTCGCCTTTGCGCTTGTGCACGACGATCTTGCCCATCATACCGCGCAGCTGCGCTGCCTGCTGTTTCGTCACAGCATAGGTCACGCTGTAGGTCGCCGACTTGTGTCTGGACATCTCTGCAACAGGCTTTTCCCTGCCGCTGTAGTAGTTCAGCGCATACAACGGCATAAGCTCTGCCGTTCGCACGGGCGGTTCTGCCGTTGCGCTGTACGCAAGCTCAATCCAGTTCCATTCGCCCACTGCCGCCAGCATGGTTTCCCGCAGCGGCACAATAACGCGCACTTCGTTGCTGTCCGTGTAATTGCTGTTCGCAGCAACCACGCGGACGCGGTAAACATGCTCATCATACGCAGTGTGATCAACATACACACCCGCACTCTGCGCACGCCCGATCAGTTCGCCGTCACGATACACCAGCGTTTCCGCAGCACCTTCACCCGCCCACATGAGCTGCACATCTGCATTGCCAACCATTGCCGCGGTCAGCACCGGCGCGACCTCCTGCGGGACATTGACAACTTCATGCGTTGCCTCTGCCCACTGCGAAAACAGTCCGAACCGGTTAACCACGCGCACCTGCACAACATGCGCACCGTCCGCAAGCAAATCGTTCCACACAAGGCTCTTCCCTGTGCCATACTGCACGCCCGTGGTAACACCGTCAATCATGACCTCATAGCCCTGCTGATCGGCAGACTGCCATGCGATGGTCGGGCGCACATTGCCCGTGACGGCAATGCCCGTTACTTTTGGCGCCACAATAAAGATCACCTGTGCCGGTTCGCTGTATTCGCCGTATACACCGTCATTGTTTGCCGTGCGCACGCGCCACGCCGTGATGTTGGACGACAGCATATCCACCGGCACCACCGCCGAAGTTTCGCTTGTTTCTTCCTCCTGCAGCGTCGTCCACACGCCACCCATCAGCCCCTGCAGTTCATACTTGGACTGCGGCGTACCTGTGGCGATGGTGTGCGTCCAGTCGAAGAATACAGCCTCCTCTACGTTTACGTAGGTGTTTTTAGGTGCATTGGCTGTGGCGACAGGAACCATATCCACCGTTGTAACGGTGGATACAGAAGTAAACGCCGATGTAAGCGACATTGCATTTTTCACCGCTACTCGCCACGTAAAACCACCTGCGTCCAACACGTCCCGCGGTACAGCATAAGACGTTGCGTCTCCAGCCATTGTAATAGCATCTTCTGTAGCAGAACCCTCTTTATTGATTCTGATTTCCGCTGCAGCCTGCGGACATTCGCCTCCGACTACAAAAGAATACGGACGTGTTACACCGTTCTGCGTTTTGGAGCCATTACCGCATACATATTGCCATTGCATCACCTGCGGCTCATATGGCGAAATATACTGATCTTTCGGCGAAATGATTGAGCACTTGGGCGCTACTGTACCAATCGCTATTTCTACATATGGCTGGTACGCGCCAGTTGCGTAAATTGCAGAATCAAACACGCTGCCTGCGAACGCTGAAGTTTGAGGGGGTATGCGTTTCAATACAAGAGCTGCATTCCGAATCGCGTTAAAAACATCCGTTGGATTGTGGATCTCAAAACTACAAAGCGTTGCACGCCCAACATTTGAATCAACCCACCAGCCACCGAGATGGTCTACAGACTCCGAATAGCCGAAAGCATCATGCTCTGCAAAAGACCAATTGTCACTCCAGCCCACTTTCCCATATTTTCGTGACGGCATATTGGCATAGTTGATTGTTTGTGCTGCAGGAATTCGATCGTCACAAACACCAATCATAAAAAACACACCTGTGCTTGATGACATCGATCCCGTCGCCTTTGCACCGAAATTAAATTGCACTTCAACCGCAAGGCCATCATAACTATCAATGTCCCCTAAACCATTGGACATCAGGTTCATCTCGCCAAATTCCATATACAGCTCATATTCATCATAATTTGAGCCCTCTTGCGCCGCGGGCAAGCCGCTCCATGTCGGAAACTTGGCGTCCACAAATCCCAGTCGAGAACAATCTGCCCTATACACATTATATGCAACAAAAGGGGTCAAAACATCCATAAAACACTCACCCCATCCTCTTAGTCACTTCATAGTTTTCATAAAAGTCAATGATGCGCTGCAGTTCTTCCAGATTCGGCACGTTGGCGTTTACTGTGATGTTCACCACGCGCCCACCGCTCGCCGCTGTATCTCGTGCATTGTCTACCCGCGCACCCTTGGGCAAAAATACGCGTTCCGGGCCATACTCGCCCACCGTCACCACGCCACCCGCCGCGTGCGGCGTTCCCGACGCGTAGCCCCATCCCTGCTTAACGCCAAAGGCACCGAGCACAGACTTTTTCACTTCGTACAAAACATTGTCAAGCGAACGAACGCCGCGAATGGCATCAAGAATTATTGCGCCTATTTCACTGATCGAAGATACTACACGTTTCTTGGTAGCATCGCTTTGCAATTCCAGTCTTTTTTGTGCTTGGTTAAACTCCTCAGTTGCACGAACACCATCTTCACCCAGCACATAGCCCGCGCGCTCTGCCTCATCCATAAGTTCACGAAACGATGCCGCACCGTCATTCAAAACAGGAGTCAACTGCGTGAACTGATCGCCGAACAGTTTGGAAGCAATGATCGCGCGCTCTTGCTCGTTGCGCATTTTACCCAGTTCTTCAAACAGTTCAAACATCAGCGTCTCTGAGTCCTTAAGGTTCCCGTTCGTGTCGTGAATGGATACCCCCAGCTGGCGCATGATCTTGGTGTATTCCTCTGTGCCGTCGATGACTTCGCCCTGAATCTCGACCACGCGCTTCTGTGCGTCCAGTATGGTTTCAACGCTCATACCCATGACTTCTGCAGCATACTGAAAGCGCTGAACGGTCTCGACATCAAGCCCAAACTCTTGACCGATCTTTGTCAACTCTTTTACCTGTTCAGCTCCTTCTCCTGCCATGTCAACAAGCTGTTTCAGAGCGGCAATGACAAGTCCGATTCCGGCCACCAGTCCAACAGAGGCGGTATTCATGCCCTTATCCATGTTTTCAAAGGCGTTCAACGCTTCCTGTGCCCCTGCTGGCAAATCTATTCCAAGCTTGTCCACAATATCGCTCAGAGAACCGCCCATCTCTTCCGAACTGTCCGCGTTATCCTCCTGCGCCTTGCTCAGCTTCTCCACCGCCGTCTGTGCATAGTTTGTTGACGTGCGGTAGTTGCTGACGGCCTTATTCGCCTTGCTCAACTCGTTTTCCTGATTGGCAAGCACGCGCTTGCTGTACTCCAGCTCCTCGTTGAGCTTCTGCGCCTGTTCGGATGCTTCACCGAATTCCTTGCGGGCTTCTTCCAGCGCTGCCTCCTGCTGTTCGATCACCTTACGGGAGGCTTCCACCGCATCCGCAATCTCCTGCTGTCGCTTGACGGCCTTGCCCAGCGCATCCTCGTACAGGTTCACCTTATCTTCGGCATTCTGCACCTGTTCAGCGAGGATTTCCGCCTTTTTTGCAAGATATTCCTCGCTGTCGGTAGCATCGGCAAACGTGGCATCGAGGAGCGCCATTTCACTTTTTAACTCTTTGGCCTGCGCGGCGTTTTCCGAGAGCGCGCTCTTGAGCTGCTTCTCCCCTTCGATGGAAAACTTCGTCTTGATTTCTCTGGTCTTAACGTTGGACACTCCTCAGATGCCTCCTTATGTTTTAGTTGGTAATGTTCAGCTTAGTTTTCATCCACGCCAACACATCAGTCTTGTTGGTGAAACGTTTGCGGATGCGGTACTCACCATCACCATTAGGCTCTGCCACGCCGGTTGTGGTCGAAGACGTAAACTGCGGACCGTCCAATGCAACGTTCGCATCGGTCGTTCCCTCTGCAAACACCGTATAGGGCAGGAACACGCCTTCAAAACTGCCATCCATCGCCGACTGATAAAACGCTGCACCAACACCCTGCGGTACGTCTTCAATGCTGTCCACGAGCTCATCGTCTTCGTTGACTGCATGCCCATACAGCAGCCCGCGCTTTTCCATGGGAATCGGCTCATGGTTAACGGTTACATTTGCGCCATAAGCTTTGGTAATGCTGCGCTTGCCCGCATGCTCAGAGACGTGCGTAAAGGTTTGCACATCCGGCGTTACAGACAGGCTGATCAGATCGCCCAGCAGGTCGCCGCCCGAATAGCTGATATTGCCCTGCGCATCGCGCGTTGCCTTTGCCACATGCAGGTCGTGCGCGTCATAATAGGTCGTCATATCAGACATCTGTTATCACTCCTTATTCCAAATTTTCCACATCGCCTCAAGCGATGCCGGTGCGGAGATTTCCTCCGCACGGTCCACCCAAAAGCTGCCGGGGATACCGGGTGTGTTCTTGTGCTTCTTATGGCTCAGGCGCAGTTTGGCGCGCCAGCCGGTGGTCCCCTGCGTGCCGTAGTGCAGCACATAAGCAACCTCGGCGTTGCGCTTTCCGCCCTTACGCTTTCCCATCGGGTAAATCTCCACGTACTTTACGTCCCCGGCCTTCTTGGGCTTGTCGTTGTAATCAATGGAATCAAACATCTCGCCGGTGTCGATGTGATCCTTTTCCCGCGCGGCCTTCTGCCAGCCTTTTCGAACCTCCGCAGCGCCGGCAAGAAGCATTTCGTCAAACTTCTTCTCGGTGTGGCGCGCATCCTTTTCCATCGCGGAAACCAGCGCATCCAGCCCGTCACACTTAAGGCTGGGCATCTTTTTCCACCGTAACGGACAGCGTGAAGGTATACGACGCGCCGCCCCAGTTCTCGGACACACCCAACACATAGGTGTGCGACCACGCGTGCTCCTCGCACTGCTTCCGCAGCGCCGTAACGCGCGGATCCTCGCTGAGTTTGTCCGGCATGCGCACAACGGGGATCTCGATGGTCAGGTCGATCACATCATATCGGTGCGTACTCAGTGGGTTCAGGGCTTCGGCAACGATCACTGCGGGAGCCTTGCTCTCCACGCGCTGTGCGCGGACCATGCCGGGGATCGCCTCTTGCAGATACGTCCACACATTATCTCTGGTCAACGCCCATCACCCCCAAGCTCAAATCACAGAAGCCGCCTTCCAGATCGGTCTGCGCCTGCAGCACGGTGTAAAACACATCCGGGTCACCCACCGCACCAAACAAGCGCACCACATTGCCGGTTTCAACCGTAACGCCGCGCATCAGCGGGATGCGCACCAGCTGGTCGATGCGCTCCCCCGCGCTCCATCCCGTCCAAAATCGGCTCATGCCTACTTTGCGGCTGGCAAAGCGTACCATTTCAGCAATGATGTCCATATCGCTCTCCGCAACCTGTCCATATGGCGTTTCCGGCCGCACACGGTAAACGCGCAGCACACCGTCAGGATAGGTCTGCATCTTCGTCCGAGGCAAAGCTCTCCACCTCCTGCATCTGCCGCAACATCAGAATTTCACGGCTGTAGTTGCTCAGAAACTCATTTGCCGCGCCCGCACGCATATAGCGCACATAGTCAAACAGCAGCTGCCTCGCGAAGGTCTCGCCTTCGTAATCCTGCGCGGATCCTGCCAGTTTGTCCAGCGTGGACATGCCACGCGCCGCATAGCCTTTCAGCTTATCGTCCAGTTTCCCATCGTCCCACGTGATGTCCTGATCGTTGCGAAGGTCAGGGAGCAGCGCTTCCGCCACTCCCTTGTAATCGGTCATGTTCACGCCGCTCCCCCCTCATTTAGGCCTTGGTCTTGGTGTATACGGTGGGATAGGTCGCTTCCATGTTGGAGATGTCCACCAGCACGAATGCGTAATCGTCCTTGGGACGGCCATTGCCGTACAGTCGGGTAGCGTAAACACGCACGTCATCCAGGAACTTGACGGAATCGTCATATTCAATCACACCATTGCGGGAGGTGCCCATGCCCATGAAATACTTCTTGGGCAGACCGATGATCGCCTTGCCGTCTTCCAGTGCAGCGGTCTGGTAAACGTCGGTGGGGAAGGGGAACACATTCTCCGCATAGTTGCCGGCAGTGGTCAGCATGGTGACGGAGGGGCGTACCACCTTAAGGTAGTCCGCGGGGTTGCAGATCAGCGCAACGCGGGTAACGGGGCGTGCGCGGCCGGAAGGCGTCTGCGTCAGAGTGCTGACAATGGCGTGATATGCCTTGGAGTCAAGGGAGGTCAGAGTGACAGCGTCCTTGCGGGGATACTCGCCGCCGGTGACAGAAACATCGTCCGCAACGGAACGGGTCATGCCGATGGGCATGTCCTTGCCGGTGCCGTCCACAATGCCCATTTCCAGCGCCAGAGCATTTGCCTCAACCAGCACAGCACGGATGTAACGATCCAGCCAAACGGGGCCGAGATTCAGGAAGTCCTTGGGCACGGGGAAGTAAGCCTTGAGCGTGCACATGGTCACATCGATCACGCCGAACGCGCCGGAAAGCTCCTTCTCAAACGCAGCGCCCAGCGGGCCCCACTGTGCCAGCTGCGCACCCTGCTTGTTGTAAATGAACTTGGTCACCGCAGTGGTGTTGACAAAGTCGATGGCGTTCAGCAGAGGGAAGCTGGTCTGAATGTCCTCAAGGACGGTTTCAAAGACGGTCTCGGGGAAGGTCAGCTCAATGTCAGTCAGAGCCTGTCTGGGGTTCTTGGACTTCATGGCCTCGATGACCTTGGTGTAATAGTTGTGCTCGGTGGGGGTTAGCACGCGCACGCCGCGGGAGGACAGGATAGAAGCCTCCAGCGCGTCAAACTTCTGGTTTGCTTCCGCCAGCACGATCTGCGCAATGCCCTCGGAGAACTGTACCATTGCGCGCTGCACAGATTCCTCGTTGTCGCTCTTGAGCGCCTGCACAAAGTCATTGGCAAGCAGCGCTCTCTTTTCGTCATAGTTTCTCATGTTCTTTTTCCTCCTTAAAGGTTGGTAAACTTAAACAGCCGCTCCTTCTTGGGCGGCTGCTCGGGGGACTTTTTGCAATACTGCGCCATGCGCTGCAGCGCCTGCTCCTGTGCGGGCGTGTGCGGTTCATAGGTCGCATCTACGATGGTATCGCACAGGCCGAAGCTCTGCGCTTCAATGGCGGTCAGCCACGTTTCCTTTTCCAGCATTTCGATCAGCTGATCTTCCGTCAGCTTATCGCCTGCCTTTGCAAGGTACACCTGCCTGTTGCCCTCCATCATCTTGTCCAGCACGTCGGCTTCGCGGCGAAGCTCCGCCGCATTGCCCCTTACGCCGCTGGCCATGTTGTGGATGAACATCATGCTGTTTCGGTACATCACAACTTCATCGCATGCGCAGCAGATCACGGAGGCGATGGAGGCGGCAATGCCGTCCACATAGGCCACCTTGTGCGCAGGATGACGCTTGAGCATCGCATAAATGCCGTATCCCTCCTTGACGTCGCCGCCGTTGGAGTTGACATACAGATTGATGCGTGCGGTGTTGGCATAACCGTCCAGCAGTTCGCGGAAGTGCTCCGCGCTGCCTTCATCGTGGTTTTCACCCGTCCACCAGTCCGTCCACGCAGGCTCGACATCGCTGTACAGATAGATGTTCAGCGCGTCCGCCGCCTGCTTAAATTCATACCTGAGTCTGAGTGCCATTTGCTTTTTTCACCTCCTCAAAATTCTTAGTCACAAAGTGTTCATCAGCCCACTTTTCAGGAATCGCCGGCTGACCCAGCTTGCGCAGCAGATCATTGACGGAAAATAGCCCGGAACTGATGAGCTTTTCCAGATTGGGCGCGTTGGCAAACAGGTCGGTGTGCAGGATCGTGGACGTATCCACATGCACGCCGTCGCCCGCCAGCACACGGATCTTTCCGTATCGCTTGCGGTTGATCTCCTCTGCCATCATTTCCGTCAGCGGGTCAATGCACGCCGTCAGCGTCATCTGCACGGCATCCTCGATGCCCGCCACATCGCCCGTCATCAGCGCCGGCGCAATGCCGAGGCTGCGTGCGTCCAGCACAAGCACATCATCGATCATCGCGCGCATATCGCGCGTGTTTTCGTTGGTGTAGGTCTTGTTGCCCGACATGTCGGTGTAGCTCTGGCCTTCATAGAGCGGCAGCACCGCATCAGTCGGGCCGAAGAATGCCTTAAACTTGCGCTTCAGGAGTTCTGCTTCCTTCTGCACGTCCTCAAGATTTGTAGACTGCGGCGCATCGCTCTTCAGAACGCCCTTCCTTGCACGGCTTGCCTGATAGGTCTGCGCATTATAGGCAATCAGCTTCCCATAAGTCTCATAGATCAGGTTTGTAAGGATTCGCATGTTCTCCGGCGACTGCCTAAACAGCAGCACTTCTGACGCTGGGAATGTATCCCGCAGCGTATACCCGTTTATGGTCACGCCCGTGAAGATGCTCTCCGTCAGCGCCTTTTCCTCCACCGTGTAGCTATCCGCTACCAGCAGCTGCCCGTTCACGTCCACCACAAGCGCTTCATGCTTATCGCCATACAGATTGTGGATGATCTGTGCGATGAACTGCGTGGAGTTCTGGTTCTTATTAGGCGCCACATTCCACGCATACCACTCATCCCCCTTGACGGGAGACCCGCGCGCCAACGTCTGGAATTCACATTTGCCAACCAGCCGCGCGATCATGCCGACACAGGACCAATACGCAAGCTCACGTGCATGTGTCTCTGTGAGAATTTCATTCAGCTCTCCCAGATTCGCTTCCATGAAGGTCTTGCCGTTCAGCATTTTCGACAGCCAGTTTCCAAACCTTGACACCGCTGCATCACCTCCTTAAATCGTAATCACCAACAAATTCTCCAAACTTCCCGCCGGGGACGAATCCAGTTCATCCTCGACCTGCATTGCCGCAACCAGTGCCATAAAGGGGTCGTTTTTGCGGGATTTCGGTTCGATTTTGCCGTAAGTCATATTGCCGGACGATTTATCGCGCTCCACCTTCGTGTTGTTCGTCGCCCAGCGCATCAGGGGATTATCTCCCCAAATGATCTGCTTGTTCGCAAACATGCTCTCGATCACGGGCGCAACCTTCATTTCGCCCGTTTTTCGGCATAAATAAAGCCGCTTGCCAGACTGGCCCGCGGCGTCAAATCCGATTGACTTCAAACTTTTCTTCATCAGGGAAAAACGGAAGTTATCCAGCGCGATTTTCCGCACTTGATAATTCCTGCCCATTTGCGCGATCCACTCCGCAATCAGGTCAGGAGATATCTCCACATCATCTACAACCGTCAGCAGACCTTCGTTCGCCCATTCGCGCCACGGGGCTTTAATGCGATTGATATCCTTGGACTGTGAGCACAGCCACGCGTGCATAATCCAGTATCTTGTGTTTCCGTCGCGGATCAGGAAGCCCGCAGCGGCCATGTCGGACATGCTCGCATAGTCAATGCCCACAACAGCCTTTTTCCTTGTCAGATCAGGCATCGGGCGATTGGTTGCAAGGATGTTTTCCCACGTCGTCACAGCAACTTCCCGATCGCTCTTAATCAGATTCATACGTTTTACGATAAAGGACAGTGACGACTCGCCGCGCTTGTATGCACGGTATTCCTTTTGGATCTCCCGCTGCAGGTTGGGCAGATATTCCAGCGACGGGTTGGCCTTGTGCCATGCCGCCGGGTCGTCTATCTCCGCCTCGCTGTCCAGACGGCCAATGAACGGCAGCATGCCGCCATCGTCATCCACTATGCCGTTCAGGATCTGCTCTGACTGTGCAAGCAGGCTGTCCAGCACACCATCACGCACAAAGCCGTTCGTGGTCGCGTACGTCCTGCGTGGGTGCGGCTTCTTGCCGAAACCCGTTGTGAAAACTTCGATGTTGTCCCAATTTTCGTATTCGTGGACTTCGTCGAAGTCCACCTTTCCGCTGCGCAGACCGTCCTTGCCGCGCGGGCTGTTGGTGCGAAACTTGAGCTGCGAACCAGTGTCCAAGCAGGTTATGGTCTCCATCGTCCACTTGAACCACTTGCGCAGCACATCTGCGTTGGTTTCCAACACATTCCAGATGTCCATGAACGATGTCTTTGCCTGATCCTCATTATTGGCACACAGATCAATGTGATAGTTCCTGATGCCGTTATACGGCGACAGCTCGCAGAAGTCCTCAAACGCCAGATAGCCGTTCTTGCCGCTTCCGCGCCCGACAAGGATAAACAGGTCATCCCACCGCGGCATATTGCTGTCCACCCAGTATGTGCAGCAGTGCAGCCCCAAACAGAACACTTCCCACGGGAACAGCCTGTACGGGAAGTATTTTTGCATCCCGAGGAATTTTTCCAGCTGCTCTGTGTGCACGTAGATGTCCTGCTCGGCAAAGCACTTTCGCACATACGCCACCAGCTTTACCTGATCCTGACAAAATGCCTTTCTGCCGCTCTCCACATACTCGATGTATTCCAGTATCTGCGGCGGGATTTCATGCGCAAAGGGTCTGCCGTCGAAGCCGTCAACAAAACTCTGCTTACAGCTCGGCATCCTCATCATCCCTTGCAGCCGGCTTCGGCTGTGCGCTCTGGATGCTGTTGTACAGCTTGTCCATCTGCGCACACACCTTGACCAGCTCCGTTGCCGACGCATTGAGCTTCGTCACCGGCATGCCGTTTCCGTTGGTTTCGGCGACGTACAGCCCGCGGTTCTTGCGGTCCTCTACGTATTCTTTCGCCAGATCCCACAGCGCCATATACTTTTCCACGCGGTCAAGGTTGGCGGTATCCGCTGCGCCCAGCCGTTCCAGGCGCAGGATCAGGTCGCCTCTGACCAGTTCCCTGTCGTCCAAATTCATTACGATTGCCTTTGCCACCTGCGCAACCACCCCTTTCTACGCGCGCGCGTAACGCGCTGTTCTGTCTGGGACCCTCTCCGCTTCGACACCCCCTACTTAAAACGCGTTTTTTTCGACCGGGGGTGTCACCACCGCTCCGGCGTGATCGGTTCGCGCTTTTTCGCGTGACGATGTCCGTGCATTTCCTCATGACATTCATGGCACAGCGGCATTAGCTGCATATGCTTAACGCCGCCCGAATAATAGTGCTCCGCCAACGCCAGCTCTGGATGCTTGTCCAGATACCACACATGGTGCACCATCTCTGCCCGTGCATAGCTGCCGCGCCTGCGATGCATCTCGCATTCGCCGTTGTGCTTTGCGATCACCGCCGCACGCTTATGCCGCCACTCAGGCGATTGATAAAACTTTATCTGCCGCATCGATGCGCACAGCCGCACAACCCGCATCAGCTTTTCACCCCGCAGCGCTTCCGGCTGCTCGGTGTCCAAAGGATACAGCTTCACGTCATCACCTCCAAAAAGGTCGCAAGGACAGCACGTTCCCGCACTGCCCCTGCGAAAAGGAGGTACCCAGCATGGCCCCACATGCCACACTATCATTAAAGCACATAAGTACTCCCCCTCAGTTATCTAAATTCAGAATCCAGAAAACTTTTCTGCGCGCTTCATAGAATTGCTTTCGAGCGCACGGCACGTCTAGATCTTCATAGCGGATGTTGTCCGTAATGTTAATAAGAAGCATCGGATAGATTGCAGGCTTGTCTTCGCATGCGCAGATGCAAGCCCGCTCGATGCGGTCAATCTTACTTTGCAGCAGTTCCGCCCTCTGCGCCCGCATCGCGGTCGGGTCACTGTGTCCGCCCTGTGCTCTGGGCATCCCGTCGCCCATCGACGTGTTGAACCCACCGCGGATCGCGCCCAGCTGCTTCTTGTACTGCCTGTACTGCTTGCAGAAATAATACAGCTCACGATACCTGTTGCGGTCGATGTTGTACTGATCCAACGCAAGATTCAGCTTGTCGTGCTTCGTAGGCATCACTCCTTTTTTCCGTATCTCTTCATCGTGTCCTCAATGATTTTAATTCCCATGCCCAATTCAGGCTCATCACGTGCGGACATAATGATAGCCAGAAGTGCAGTCTTCCCAACGTAGTCAATACCGTATTCTGCGCACAGCGCGTCCAGTTTTTCCAGTGCGTCCTCAAGTGTCATTCTCCATCCTCCTTCGGCTCCTCGCCCATAAAGTATTTTATCTCATCCATATCCCGTAGCGGCCTGAGCTGTGCTTCTGGCTTGTGAGTCACGCGTTCGACAAGCTCTGTCTCAATGTCCTTGTCGAAGTGGATTATATGCCCGTTTGTTTGTGGCTTTGATCTCCATAACCTCCAGCGCAGCACGAACCATTCTTTAAGCTTCTTCATCCTCATTCCTCCCACATTATCCCAAGCACATCAGCGTTTACCTCAGCCAACAGATTCTCAATGCCCGCCATATCCGCCCATTCCGGCAAGCTGGTCACGCGCAACGCCGCCGACAATGCTTCCTCCGCGCACTCAGACAATTCGAGAAACCTGTCCGTCATTGCGCCATACTTGTCCAGACCACCGCCATCACGAAGAAAGCGGAGCGTTTCTACGTCAGTTGCACAGACACACGGCTTGCCAGTAAGAAGCATCTGTGCTCCGGCGTTAAGCGTCCTGATATGGTGCATCATTGCCTTGCAGATCTTTTTGTTATCATCCATATACCGCTCAAGCCGCAACACCTGATTCAAGCTTGAGCGTCCAAACCCACGATATGCCGATGCAATGCGCTGCGACATGAACAGATGGATGTTGTCGAACACCTTCCACGATACATCGGTCTGGTACAGGATGCACTCAGGCGACACGCCCATCATGTCCATGATGTTCGGGTTCCCGTTTGCCAGCATTCGCACAAACTTGTCAAACGTGTAGATTGTCACGTCGTGCTCATGGTCTCGGAATGATTCGTCATCCTTGCCGATCAGAATATCCTTGGGACAGCGTGTCACAACTCCGCGCACATCAATGTCGCTATCCGGCGTATCCGTCCCATAGGCATGACTGCCGACGACGCATGCATACACAAGCTGATACCCCTGCGCCTTAAGCTTCTCCGTCAACGGTTTCAAAAGGCGCTGCGCCTCTGCCATAACGGTCGGTCTATCACTCATGTTCATCCCTCCTTCGGCGGTTCGGGCAGCGGCATCCAGTGGGTAATATTGTCACAAAATTCTGCATTGCTTTCAAGTGGCTCAAAGACTCCATCAATACAATGCGCTACAGTAGCAAGATCTGAACCTTCAACATGTACAATATATTCTTCTGGCTCTCTATAATTAGTATCTTCATCGATAAGTAGCCATCCATTAGGTTTTTTTTCACCAACAGGAATCCACCTCTGCTGCGCCTTCAGCCTCGACAATTCATCGCCCTGCGCCACGCAGAAGTCCTGCAAGCGGTCGTGGCGGTAGCGCTCGTCGACGAGCTCCTGCTGGAGACGCTCGATGAGGTCTGCGGCTGCCTCACACACAAGAGACGTGCTGCTGCCGACATAAATGCTGGCTTCAAATCTCAGCATTTTTAAGATCTCTTCCGTCTTCGGGTTCATAGTGTTCCTCTCTCCTCATATCCGCGCCGCAGTTGGGGCAGAAGTTGTGATTGGCTGCAATCACCTCGTAATTGAGCGATTCCTCCCACCCCGTCCCACATCTGCTGCACCAAATGCCATATGTGCCGTTGCGCCTTCCGTGCACCCACTCGCCCTTCTGTACCAGCTGCACGTCGAGGGTAGGGGCTTCGCTAACCTTTTTGATGGCGTGGTCATTGCCCTCCATAATCCCCAAAGTGTACAGGTCGTCTGGAATAATGATGCCTTTTTCCAGTTCTTGTGTTAGCGCATCCGCATCAATCAGTCTCATCGTCTGCCCTCCTACCAATTCTTCCTGCGGCCTTGATGAGTGCGCTTAAACAGCCACTTTAACGCCGCTTGCAAATCCCGTTTGGTAATGGCATTGAACGTTTCAAACTTAACGACTTGTCCAATCCATTTCAGCTTCCATTCCAAATCAACCTCATCGCTATCAAACATCTCCGCAAAAGAGTTGAATGCCGGGGCTTCCTTCGCAGGCGGAACTACCTTCGCGTCCATGCTCTGCTGATGGTATATCTCAAGCTTTGCCATCGTCAATCCTCCTGTTCCAGTTAACACTCGCAAAAAGACGACTCCTATATCCATATGTACGCGGCTCAATCCCACACATCGGGTTGGTACACTCAGCTCTGTATTCGAGTTCGCAAGCTGTATTGTTGATGATACGTTTTATCACTCTAATTTGCGCCTTTCCCCCACAAAACGGGCAGGGCTTGAGGTTAATGTCCATCGTCAGCCCTCCTCATACTCCACAACAACCTTGATCGCTCTGATCAGCAGCCACATGATTGTGTCATCCACGTGATGATCGCCGGTATAGTGATTGTGAAGGCTCGTGTCTTGTCTGCCTTTTTCGTAGCACGCCGCCATAAAATCCATGTTCCAAAACTCGTCTGCAGTCGGGAACTCCCCGTATTCGTCCAGCTGAAATTCCACTCCACCCAAGATCAGCTTTTTTACAGCTTCTTCCGAGTCGTGGGCATTGTGCATGTATTTTGACATAAGGTCGATAAAAGCCAACTTGTCGTGGAACCTGTATTGGCAAGCAGTCCCCTTGGTATAATCCTTAAAGGCCGCACGAATCTGCTCGTCAAAGTTGTCCGGAATCCTATTCGTGTCGACCTCTACGGCATGGCAAAACTTAATCAGCATTCTCCTGCTCCTCCTTTTTTCTTCATCCATTCGCGCAGATGATAGGCGCAGGAAACGCAAAGCTCTTTTGTGCCTAAAACGTCACACACGTTTACGGGACAGTCGTATGTCCCCTGTGTAAGACGCGCGTTTTTGGTAATGCGCACGCAGGTCGCGCTGCTTTCTGGGTTGATTGGTGCGCCGCACCTGTCACAGACCTTAATCGTTGCCATCCTGCTCCTCCTTCACAATCTCCACCAGCTCCACTCTCTCGCACCTGATCTTGCCGTCCGTGTTATACGGCACGCATACGCCGACGAGCCATTCCCAGCGGATGAGTACTTTCCAGATTTCGCCCTTGAAGTTCTTTCGCACCCATTCCAACGGTGCAACATTGATTCCGCACCCGCAAACATCTGCGCGGCACATGTTTACATTTTCCTTAATCACCGTCCCGGGCTTAATCTCCCACTCCTTCGGAGCGGCATACATTGCGCCAAATGTTTTGTAGGCAAAATAACCATGCTCAGTGCGCTCAAAGTGTGCCTCCATGTAGTTGATTGCGGAGAGTAATCCATTCGCGCCGGAGAGATCCGCGTAGGAGAGATCCGCGCCGAAGAGAACCGCGCCGGAGAGCTTCGCGCCGGAGAGCTTCGCGCGGGAGAGATCCGCGCCGGAGAGATCCGCGCCGGAGAGAACCGCGCCGGAGAGATTCGCGTAGGAGAGAACCGCGCCGGAGAGATTCGCGCCGGAGAGATCCGCGTAGGAGAGATTCGCGCCGGAGAGATTCGCGCCGGAGAGAT
>JAZOVZ010000032.1:0-10839 GCA_045658965.1 Eubacteriales bacterium | reverse complement strand
CAATGATGTGGGCTTGCGCCCAATGATGTGGGCTTGCGCCCAATGATGTGGGCTTGCGCCCAATGATGTGGGCTTGCGCCCAATGATGTGGGCTTGCGCCCAATGATGTGGGCTTGCGCCCAATGATGTTGCGCTTCGCGCAAACGGAATAAAACCATAAAGGACGGGAAACTTTCCCGTCCTTTTTTTGCTTTGATTATTATCCGTTTCGCCGCAGGCGAACATCATTTGCCCGTAGGGCAACATCATTGGCGGCTTTGCCGCCACATCATTTGCGGCTTGCCGCAACATCGTTTGCGCGTCAGCGCAACATCATTGGCGGCTTGCCGCAACATCATTTGCGCTTTGCGCAACCACCTCGGTTCCCGCGTGTCCCTGCAGCGCATCCGCCGCCGCGTCGGGTGAGGTGATGATGGCGCGGCGGTGCCCGGCGGTCTTGACGAAATCCATGGCTGCCTGCACCTTGGGCAGCATCGAGCCCTTGGCAAAATGTCCTTGCAACATCAGGTCGTTTGCCTGGGCAAGCGTGAGGTGCGAGAGGGCTTTTTGCTCGGGCTTGCCAAAGTCGGTGTATACGCAATCGGTGGCAGTCAGGATCAGCAGCGTGTGTGCACCCACTGCGGCGGCTAATTTTGCAGCGGCAAAATCCTTGTCGATCACGGCTGCCACGGGCATACCGCCCTCGTCGGTCATGAGCGTGGGAATCCCACCGCCGCCGCACGCGATCACGATATATTCGCCTGCCAAGAGCGAGAGAATGGCATCACGCTCCACGATCTCCACGGGAGCGGGGGAGGGCACGACGCGCCTGTATCCTCTGCCCGCGTCCTCGATAAACGTCCAATCGGGGTTTTGCGCTGCCAGCGCGTCAGCCTCTGCCTTGGAATAAAACGCGCCGATGGGCTTGGTGGGATGCTTGAAGGCAGGGTCGTTTTTGTCCACCGTGACCTGCGTGATGACGCTGACCGCCTGCCAGGGCATGCCGCGGCGTGCCAGCTCGGCTTGCAGCGCGGCTTGCAGATGGTAGCCGATATAGCCTTGGCTCATGGCGGTGCAATCGGGCAGGGGCATGGGGGAGATGGCGTCGGTTGCTTTTGCACCCGTGTCAAAGGCGAGCTGGATCATGCCCACCTGCGGGCCGTTGCCGTGGCTGATCACGATCTCGTTGCCCGCCTCGATCAGATCGACCAGGGTGCGGCAGACCTTTGCCACCGTGGCGCGTTGCGTTTCGCTGTCGTTTCCAAGGGCGTTTCCGCCCAGGGCTATGGCAATTCTCTGCATACGCTCACCCCCTGCGCGCAGGCTGCTGCTGCGTGATGCAATGAATGTTGCCGCCGCCGTACGCCACCTCGCGCGTCATGACGCCCACTACGCGTCGGTCGGGGAACATTGCCTGCACCTGCTCGATGGCAAGCGCGTCGTTCTCGTCGCCGTACTGGGGCAGAATGACGCCACCGTTGACGATGAGAAAATTCATATATGACGCAATGCTGACCTCACCGTCATGGCGCGGCAGCGTGTCCTCTGCGGAGTCAATGGTATCCGCGCCCTCCAGATATACCGGCGTTTTGGTCAAGGTAAGCTTGTGCACCTTGAGCGCTCGCCCCTTGGCATCGGTCTGCTTGCACAAAAATTCGTAAGCGTCCCGTGCTTCCTCGTAAAAGGGGTGATTCTTGTCGTCGGTGTAAATGCATGCCACCTCACCGGGGGCGACAAAGCACGCCACGTCGTCAATGTGTCCGTTGGTTTCGTCGGGGTCAATGCCGTCGGGCAGCCACAGCACCTTGGTGCAGCCAAGGTATTCGCACAGCATCTGCTCGATCTGCTCCTTGGTCATGTCGGGATTTCGTCCGGGGGAGAGCAGGCACATTTCGGTCGTGAGCACCGTGCCCTCGCCGTCCACGTGGATAGAACCGCCCTCTAAGACGAAATCGGGTGTGGGATAGCGGTCAACGCCACAGAGCTCGCAGATCTTTTGCGCCACCTGTGCGTCCTTATCCCAAGGGAAATAAAGACCGTCGTAAAGCCCGCCCCATGCGTTGAACGCCCAGTCGGCGGCGCGCAAGCCCCCCTTGTCGTCCACAAGGAAGGTCGGACCGCAGTCGCGCACCCATGCGTCGTCCGAGGACATTTCCACTACCGTGATCTCGGGCGGCAGCATGTTTCTCGCGTTGGCGTATTGGCGCGCGGATACGCATACCGTCACGGGCTCAAATTCCGAGATGGCACGCGCCACGTCGGCAAACGCCTTTTGTGCGGGCTTTGCGCCGCATCTCCAGTTGTCGGTGCGTTCGGGCCACAGCATCCAGATGCGTTCCTGCCTTTCAAATTCGGCAGGCATGCGGTAGCCGTCCTGCCGTGGGGTGGAGTGTTCAATTCTTGTTGGCATATGCGCCTCCTTTTGCACCGTGGGTGCTTTGTGTTTGTTTTTGCGTGCGGTCGTCGTTGCGCCACGCGATCAGAATCTCGCCAATCAGCACCGCCACCAAAGAGCCCACCGTGATGGGCAGGTAATAGGATAGGGTTTCCTCGTCAAACGAGAGCGGCACGGCGGTAAAGAGGATGGCGGCGATGATCATGATAAAGGGCAGGAATGCGATCACGGGCAGGACGAATTTGCCGCCGGGAACGCGGAAGGGACGGGGCGTGTCGGGATCAGCCATGCGCAGCTTGAGAAATGCAGGGAACACGGGCAGATAGGAAAGCAGCAGCATGACTAAGTTGAGTGCGAAAAAGCTCCAGAACAGCGAGGAATCGGGCAGAAACTGCTCCATTGCCACGCCCGCAAGACACACAATGGTGGCAACCACACCGCTGGCAAGGGCTGAGCCTATGGGCATGTGGTTTTTCTCTCTGCGGCGGGAGAACAGCGCGGGCATGTCACCGTGGTCTGCGGCATATGCCGCGGTCGAGTTGACGCCCATCGACCAGGATATCATGTTACCGAACAGCGTGACAAGGAACAGGATTGCCGCGATCGAGATAAACCAGCCGCCCGTGCGCCCCGTGATGGCGACCAGCGCGTCGATCAGACCCGAATCGGGGCTGATCTCGGACACGGGAACTGCCGCACCGATACCGAACGCCGAGAACAGGTAGATCGCCGCGATGACGATGCCGCCCAGAATGATAGACACGGGGATCTGTCTGCGCGGATTCTGCATGCTGTCAGCATACGTGCACACCACCTCAAAGCCAAGGAAGTTGAAGATAATGACCGAGATATAGGAAAGCGAGTGCAGGTCAAACGAGGGCAGAAACGATGCGGGGGTCATCTCGTTGACAAAGCCGTTATTGATCACGTAATACACGCCAAGTCCGCCAAGCACCAGCGCAAGCAGGATCTTGATGGCGGCACTGGCATTGAGAATGCCCTTGCTGTCGCACACGGGGTAGAGCGCGATCAGCGTCACCACCCATATAAAGCCCAGCTGCAGGGCAAGCGAGGGCAGCGTGCCAAGCTCGATCCCGAGTGCCGTGCCGATTAAGCCGGGGCACATGACCGCCAAGGACGCCATCCAAAGCGGGAAGTTGACCCAGTAGTAAAAGGAGGCACGCGCTGCCCAACGGGTATTGGGGTAAGCCTTTTTGATCCAATCGTAAAGTCCGCCGTCACCTGCGTATGCCGTGCCCAGCTCGCACGAGATCAGCCCGTACGGGAGCAGGAAGGCAACGATCATGAGCAGCCACCAAAAGTATTGGCTGTTGCCGATCGATGCCACGGGGGCTGCCGCCTCTGCCACGAACACCACGCAGATGACCGACAGAATGACGTCGATCAAGCGAAATTTTTTAGCCGTCATAGCGCCACCTTATTTTTTGTCGCAGAAGATACGGCACATGGTAGCGTCTAAGGATTCCTTGGCAGCGGCTACTTGCAGCTCGGTGGGCTTTCTGCGGTTGTGGGTCAGGTACACAAGCAGGCCGCGCATGGCGGTCAGGCGGTTTTCTGCCTGATCCCAGCAAAGAGAAGCCTCGGAGTCGGCAACCTCGTCGGTCACGTCCTCACCGCGTGTCGCGGGAAGGCAGTGCATGAACTTGCAGCCAAGGTTGCCCATCTGCATCAGCTCGCGGTTGACCTGATAGTCGGCAAACACCTTGACTCTCTCTTCCTTGGGCATCTCGTTTTCGTAAAGACCGTACCACACGTCGGTGTAAATAAAGTCGGCTTCGCGCACGCATTCGCGCTTGTCCGAGATCTCAAACGAGCCGCCCGACACGTCGCAGTTTTCCTGCATGATCTGTCTGTGACCCTTATTCAGCTGATGCGTAGAGGGGCCGTACTGCACGAAATGCATGCCCAGCTTGGTGCAGATAAAGCCAAGAGAGGCGCACACCTGCGTGGCGTCGCCCACGAACACGACCTTGCAATCCTGCAATTTCTTGCCTCGGGGCAGGTGCTCGACCATGGTACAAATGTCGCCCAGCTCCTGGGTGGGGTGGTTGAAGTCGGACATGCCGTTGATGACAGGGACCTGGCAGGCTTTGGCAAGACGGATGACGGTGTCGTGCGTGATGACGCGCGCCATGACAATGTCAACAAGGCGCGAGAGCACGCGACCGGTGTCCTCAATGGTTTCGTGACCGCCCAGCTGGATCATGCCGGGGCCGAGATACTGGGCATGACCGCCCATCTGGCTCATTGCGGTTTCAAACGACACGCGCGTACGCGTAGAAGATTGTTGAAAGATCATGCCAAGCGTCATGTCCTTCATCAAAGGGGGATAATAGCCTTGCTTGATGGCGCGCTTGATAGCGAGCGAAAGGGAAACGATGTCAAGCAGCTCCTGCCCCGAATATGCACGGGAATCTATAAAATCTTTCATAAAAACCTCCGAAAAAATCTTGTTACGCATAGTTTGCGCATCGCAGGGGTAAATATGAAAAAGAGCAACATGAAAAAAACGGAATTGCGGGAAAGCAATGCCGTTAAAAATTATTTTTGTTGTCACATCGGTTGTGTCATTCTGAGCGTCGAATCCCGAGGACGCATCCCACTATGTGTCATCCTGAGCGCAGGAATTTCGCAACGAGTTGCGAAATGACGGAGTCGAACTTTTGCAAAGTGTAGCGCAGAGCGCGAAACGGAGCAAAAGCGCAAGCCATGATACCGGGGACTGTCCCCTGTGACGCGCCGCAGGCGTGTTACTGCGGGACTGTCCCCCTGTGTCGTGGCGCAGCGGGATCTGCGGACGATTTGATCAATGTCTGCTCAGCCTTTGAACTGTTATTGATGCGCTCCAAATTCCCGTTTATTTGTCCCTGCCGACCACGTTTCGAAAGTAACTTCTGCGGATGGCGTGTCAGAAACCTACGCAGATCCCGCTGCGCGCTGCCATACGTTGCGCTCGCGGTTTTGCGTCGCTCCGCTTAGGCTGCGCTATGCAAAACTTCGACTCGGTTGCTACGCAACCTTCGCTCAGGATGACACTCGGGGGACCGGATTCTTGGGAGCGTTGGAGAGAGATATTCTGTAAGATGCTATATAAAAGAAGGAGATTACCGCGGTGGTAATCTCCTTTAGTTATTGTGTTGATTCGGTTATGCCGTAGGGGCGATTCACGAATCGCCCGCCGTGACCGTTGGGGTTTTATGTGAGAAAATTGTTTCCGTTCTTTTTGGCAAAATTGCCGCAAAAAGAACCAAAAACGGCGTTTGAGAAGTTTCGCGCCTGCGGGCGCGACTTGGGGCTCTGCCGGTTGAGTTTTAGATGTTGGACTTCGCAGAAGTCCAGCATCAGGGTGGCGTCAGAAACATTCGGAAGTATGACAACATTCACACGCCACCATGCCTTTCTGAAAAAGGCTCGACCCAAACTTTTCATCGTTTGGGTCGTCCGAATTGTTTAGCCAACCGCTTTTGCGATCATGTCGTTGATCTTTTCGCGCATTGCGAGAATCGTATTTGCGTCGGTGGCGCATCTGCTGAATTTGATCTCGCCAAGGATCTCTTCCAATGCCGCCACAACTGCGTCCTTGCCGTAATATGCTTCTGCAACCTTCATCGCGCGTACGTCCTGCAGCGCTTCATAGAAGGACAAAATACGGATCGACTCCAGTGCCTCGCCGTTCTGTGCGGGGTAGACCGAATAGGTATCTCCTGCAGGCACCCAATATTCACCGCAAGCGTCAAGGAAGGGGTTGATCGGGTCAATCGAGCCGCAGGTGTTATAGAAGTTATAGCCCCACTGCAAAAAGCCCGCAATGTCATATTTGTAGAACTGATATCCGATCGATCTCGTTCTCCACAAGGGCATTGCCATCATGCGGTTGGAAACGCCCGAAAGCTGACCGCAGCAATAATAAGTCCAAAGACCGGGCACGTTTGCCTCAATAAAAGGCTCTACGTGGTCGTTGGAGGGAATGGGCAGCGGCACGATGCCTTGCTTAAAGAACTCAAAGTTGGAAAGCGCGTCCATGATGGGGTAATCCTTGATCAGATCATACACCACCGCCTTGGCTGCCTTATAGGACTCAAGCTGCATTTCGTTGGGCTCGTCCGAGATATGGAAATAGCAACGCTTATCATCTCCGCGTGCCTTCATGTGATCAAGGAATGCTGCAAGGAACGCGCGCAGGAAGGTGCTGTATTCCTCTCCCGTAGCGGCAGTTTCCCAGCCAAAGATCTTTTTGTATGCACCGTCCACCGTCGCCATGACCTTGGGCGCGTGCTCGGCACCCCATTGCGTGAACAGGTGTGCGATCTCAAAATATTCGATACCCACGCGGTTGCACATCTCGATCCAGCGATCCAGCTTTTCAAAGCCGAAGGTGTAGTCCTCGCCCGTCTTGCATACGTCGACCAGCTGCACCGTGGTGCGCTCACCGCCCACAACGGTGTCAAGTGCAGGCGTAAAGATGGGGGTCAGCAGCAAATTGATGCCGTTTCTTCTTGCCGTGCGTGCAAAATTCTCCACGATTCTCCAGTGCTCCTCGCTCCATGCGGGCACGTTGTAGTAGTTGGCAAGGCAATCGGTGTGGAACCATTGCGTCACGCGCATTTCCTGCGCGGGCAGCATTGCGTTGATCACGGTCACCTCAAAACATTCCTTTGCCACCTCGTTGCCAAGTCCGTCCACAAGCGTGATTGCCATGGGGTACGTGCCTGCGTCTGCCGTGCCGTCAAGGTCAAATTCGATCCACGCGCTCTGGGTCTGATCCTTCATGATCGAGATCGCGCCGCCGTAGTGCAAGGGCTGCAGCAAATCGGGGTAAAGACCGGGCTCGGTGCGCAGATAGTTGCTTGTATCAATGCCGGGGAATACGGCAATATCCACGGGGATGCACTTGACGTTGCGCACGGTTGCAAACTTGGCAAGATCGCCGTCAATGCGCACGATGGCGCGTCCTGCGTGATCGGGCTCGCTCTTGTGGAGCAGCTGCACCGAAAAACGCTCATTTTTGAGTACGGAAAGTGCCTTCAGGGGCGCAAAGTCCTCGATCTGCTGATCGGGGAAGCATTTTTCCATGCCGGAGACGAGTGCTGTTTTGATCATATTGACCTCCATATTATGATTTTCCGAGTTCTTGATTTCTCTTGTAAGACGCCTTGACCGCGTCGCGTACGATGCCTGCAAGATCCTTTTCCCACATGACCTTCACGCCCTCAATGGTAGAGCCCCCCTTGGAGCACACCGCCTCGCGCAGCGCGTCGGGCGATCTGCCGTCCTCTTGCAGCATCAGAGCCGCGCCCAGCAGCATTTGCGAGGCGAGCGCGGTGGCTTGCTCGTAGGAAAGCCCGCAATCCGCACCGCCCTTGGCAAGCGCGTCGGCAAACAGATAAGCAAAGGCGGGGCCGCAGCCCGAAACCGACGTGCCCGCGTCGAACAAATCCTCGTCCAAAAGCTCCAACTTGCCTGCGTATGCCATGGCGTAAAGGAAAGCGTCGGTCTGTTCTTTGGTGGTCAGGCTGTTATAGCAGTATAAGATCATACCTTGCCCGACGGCAACGGGGGTGTTGGGCATGATACGGATGATGGCAGTATCGGGGAACAGCTCCCCAAGGCGGTCAAGCGTCACGCCCGCGCACATACTGACAAGGCAATAAGGCGTGGTGCGGCTTTGCAGCGCGGGAGCAAGCTCTGCGGCAACCTCTGCAAGCATTTGCGGCTTGACGCCAAGATAGATCAGGTCGCAGGTGGCGCAGATTGCCGTGCTGTCTGTCATAACCGCGCCCGTGCGTGCGCAAAGCGCGGCTGCTTTTTCTGTATCAAGGTCGGTCACGTACAACGCGCAATCGGTCTTGGAGGCGGCGAGTGCTAACGCACCGCCCATATTGCCCGCACCGATAAATCCAACTTTTTTCATAGATAACTCCAATTACAATCAAATTGAAATTTGCCTTTGGCAAATTTCTACCGCAACGTTCCGCGCAGCGGAACATTTCACTCGCGCAGCGCGCGAATTTCACGTTTGCAAAGCAAACATTTCACATTTCGCCTTTGGCGAAATATTTCACTCTTATCTCGTTTGTCCGTTGCCGGTAATGACGTATTTATAGGTGGTCAGCTCGCAAAGTCCCATCGGACCGCGCGCGTGCAATTTCTGTGTGGAAATGCCCATCTCACAGCCAAAGCCGAACTCTCCGCCGTCGGTAAAGCGGGTAGATACGTTGACGTAGACCGAGGAGGAATCCACACCGCGCACAAAGGCGTCGATGGCAGCGTCGTCCGTTGCAATAATGGCTTCGCTGTGCCCCGTGGAGTGCTTGCCGATATGCGCGATCGCCTGGTCTGCGCTGTCCACGATGCCCACGGCAAGGATATAGTCCAAAAATTCGGTGTCAAAATCGTTCTCTCCCGCAGGAGTCGCGTCAATAATGGCGCATGCGCGTGCGTCACCGCGCAATTCAACCGGGATCTTGCCCGCATCGCGTCGCGCGTCAACCAAGCGCGCCTTGACCATGGGCAGGAATTTGGCTGCCACGTCCTTGTGCACAAGGCACACCTCGCATGCGTTGCAAACCGAGGGGCGGCTGGTCTTGGCGTTGTCCAAAATATCAAGTGCCATATCAAGGTCGGCACTTGCATCCACGTATATATGGCAGATGCCCGTACCCGTTTGAATGCAGGGCACGGTGGCGTTTTCGATGCAGGAGCGAATCAGCCCCGCACCGCCTCTGGGGATCAGCATATCCACGTAGCCGTTTGCTTTCATCAGATCGGTCGCACTCTGGCGCGAGGTGTCCTCCACCAGATTGACCAGATCCTCGCAAAGCCCCGCCTTGGCAAGACCCTTGCGCAGAGCGGCTACAATAGCAGCTGCGGATTTTGCCGCGTCACGACCGGGGCGCAGCACACAAACGCTGCCCGCCTTGATGGCAAGGGCGGCGGCATCCGAGGTCACGTTGGGTCGGCTTTCGTAAATGATGGCGATGACGCCCATGGCAGAGGAAATTTTGCGCACGGTCATGCCGTTGGGGCGCACAAATTCTGCCAGCACGTGCCCCAAGGGGGAGGGCAGGGAAACCACGTCCAGAATGCCCTGCGCCATTGCCTGCACGCGCCCGTGATCAAGGCGCAGTCTGTCCAGCATGACGTCCGAGATGCGTCCGCGCGCGGCTTCCAGATCCTGCGCGTTGGCTGCAAGAATGGCATCGGTATCTGCAACCAATGCCGCAGCCATGGCACCAAGTGCCGCGTCAAGCTGCGCGGGTGTATAGCTTTTTATCACGTTGCCTGCCTGCTTGGCGGCAATTAAAATCTCCTGCGTGCTTCTCATGCGTCTTCTCCTTTGACCTTGTGGAATCGCGTGCCCACGGCGTCGCCTGCCGCAATGCGGTAAAGCAGATCGGGTTCGGAGCCGTTGGCAATGACCATGTCGCAGCCTGCAGCGGTTGCGATCTGCGCAGCGCGCAGCTTAGTTGCCATGCCGCCCGTACCCAGCGAAGAGCCTGCGCTGCCGCCCAAGGCGAGAATGTTCTCGTCCAGCGTGTACACGTCCGAGATCAGCTGCGCATCGGTGCACTTGTGGGGGTCTGCGGTGTAAAGTCCGTCAATGTCGGAAAGCAGGATCAAGAGGTCGGCGCGGGTGCTCTCTGCCACAATGGCAGCCAAGGTGTCGTTGTCACCGATCTCAATTTCCTCGGTGGCAACCGTGTCGTTTTCATTGATGATAGGCAGCACAGAGAGCTCCAAAAGGCGGCTCATGGTGTTCTCGAAGTTTTGGTGGCGGTCCTCATGGCGCAAATCGTCCGCGGTCAGCAGGATCTGTGCCACCGTGTGATTGTATTCGGAGAACAGCTTGTCGTATGTATACATCAGCTCGCATTGTCCAACGGCAGCCGCCGCCTGCTTGCCTGCCACGTCACGCGGACGGGAGGGAAGCCCCAGCTTGCCCACGCCCATGCCGATCGCGCCCGAGGAAACGAGAATGATCTCATGCCCCGCGTTTTTGAGGTCGGAAAGGATCTTGCAAAGCTGCTCGATTCTCTTGATATTGAGTCTGCCCGTGGCATGCGCCAGCGTGGAAGTGCCGATTTTGACAACGATTTTCATGTATACGTCCTCCTTTTGAGGTCGAAGATTTTATCTGATTAAAATTATTATATCATATTTGCATGCCCTCTGCAAGAGCAAGCGGCAAAAAATGCAGATGAATTGCGTTTTTTCTGTGCCCTTGCGTCAAAAAACGGAGGCCGGTATTGAGTGATGTCCTTATCGGAGAAATAAAATAAGGGTATGGGCATGGGGCTGCGGAATAAGCGGTAAAATAATCAAAAACCAATGCTTTCAAAAAGTAATTGCCGTAGGCGCTGGCGATCACTGATCGCCCCTACAGGTGTCTGTGCTGTGGTTTTAATATGTAAAATCCAAACAAAAACAGCCGTAGGGGCGATCAG
>JAZOVZ010000031.1:0-14507 GCA_045658965.1 Eubacteriales bacterium | reverse complement strand
CAAAAGCTTTTCCCGCAGGGCATATAGGCAATATGTCCAAGGGGAAAGATAAAGGGATCGAGAAAATCTGCTCGTCAAAACCAACTTGGTTCGACTCCCGTACGGCTAGGTTTGAATTATTATACCCGAACGGATAACCGTACCGTTTTGCCCGCAACTCCCCTTCAGTCGCCTACGGCGCCAGAGTCTCGCTGCGGCTCGGTCACGCAGCGGTTCTGACAGTCCGCCGGACTGTCATTCATTACCGCTCCGCCGCTTCGCTACCCTCGGGGGACGCCTTTGGGGCGCGCATCCATTTCGTTAGGTTAACCGTTACGGTGAAGGCAATGATTGTGTCCGTCTTGCTCGTATTTATCGATAAGGGCAACCGAAATAAGCCTTGCCCCGCTGTGGGAAGATATTTGCAAGCAAATTAGACCGCAGCGGAGAGGGTTCGAGGCGAAAAAGCCGAGAAGCATCGACGCGGTTGCGGTGGATGAGGTGCATCACACGGACGCTCTTTCACATCTTCGCAAATACAAAGGGAGCTGAGTGAATGACACTCAGCCCCCCGGAAATCAATCCACCAGCTCTTCCATTTCGCCGATACGGGGAGCGGCGGAGGTGGCGGTGATGTTATTTAAGAAAATGACTGCGTCCGCGCCCTTTTCGGTGACGAACTCGGTCAGATCGCCGTCAAAATAGCGGTAGTCAATGACGTAGACGTACTGATAATGGTCGACAAGGAAGGGGGCAAAGCAATTGCCGAAGGATTCCTTGACAAGCACCACGGCAGAGCCGTCTTTGATATTGGGGTTTTCCATGCTGCAATAGTAGCTTTGCTTGGTGCCCAGCGGATTGTCGCTGGTCAAAAAGCAATTGTACTTGGATGCCGCAGCAGCGTACATGGTGTCGGTGTCCTTGCGTACCACGCCGCCCGTAAACTTGGAGCGTTCGCCGTCCGCGGTATGCACGTAGAGGTTATTCGTGCCGCGCGGCACGAATGCCTCAACGGTATCGGGATTTTTCTGCAGGGCAGGGGCTTTGGTGTGAGAGTACAGCGTGCCAAGGAAGCCGCTAAACTCTAACTTTTCATAGTAGTCAAGCTCATGCGCCGTCAATCCCGCACTTTGGCAGTAAGCGGTGTAGGCGTAGTATGCACCGCGTGCCGTCCAGTGGTGGTCGGTGCGGAAGTAAAGGTATTCATCCTTGTGTGCGCCCAGCGCGCCGTAGGCGTCCACTTTGATTGCGTTGGGGTCGGTGATGGCAGCGTACATGCCGTCAATGGCAGCCTTGGGGTCGGTCGCGTCGGTCTTTTTGAGCACCTTGTCGTTATATGCGTAAGCCAGCGGTACGACCACGGTGTAGACCTTGGCTTTGCCGTTCAATTTGGAGGCGGCGGTGTTGATCAGCGCACTGTAACGCCCGGAGCACGCCTTGCTTTGGTAATACATTTCGTAAGCGGTGTCGCCCTGGATGTAGTAGCCTGCGATCGCCTCGACCTTAACGTCCTCACCGCCCTGGTTTTGCTCGCCCCCAAGATTGGATGCGCCGCTCTGGAATTGCTCCGAGCCAAAGCCCTTGAGTGAGGTGATGGTATCGTTGAGCGAGATCAAACCTTCGCGGAAGGGGAAGGTGTCGGCAAACCAGGTGCTGATCTGCTCGGTGTACGCGCCCGAGAGGAAGGTTGATACGGTAAAGGCAGGGAATTTGGTCAGCTCGCGCTTTTCGGATTCGGAGTAATCGGGGCGCAGAAAGAATGCAAGTCCCAGCACAAAGCCCAGCACCATGACCGCGCAAAAGGATGCGATCATGATCTTATTAAAGAGATTTTTCACGTTCATAAGCCATCCTTTCATCAGAAGCGGAAATAGAGGAAGGGGTTGTAGCTGTCACCAATCAAGGCAAGTGCCGAGAGAATGACTAAAATGGCGGGAATCACGGCTGCAACTGCGTTTGCGATAACGTTGACGGGCTTGCTCTTTGCGTCGCGCAGCTTTGCAAGCGCGGGAACGAGCGGGAAGCAGGCAAGGATCGAAACGGCGAGGAAGATGCAGTTGCCACTGAGCGTGGTCTGTGCGCTCAGATCAAAGAACGCGTTGCCGTTGGCGCACACAATGCCGCGCAGGGTGTCCCACAAAAGCGAGAGGTTATCAAAACGGAAGAGCAGCCAGCCGAAATAAACGGCGGGGAGCACGTAAATGCGGGCTGCGATCTTGGATGCAAGCGGCGTATCCTTGCCCACGCGCAAAACGTACTTCTCAAGGATGAGCAGGACAAAGTAGTAAAGTCCCCAAAGCACAAAGTTCCACGAAGCACCGTGCCAAAAGCCGGTCAAGCCCCACACGATCAGCATATTGAGGATATGACGGGGCACGCGCACGCGGTTGCCGCCCAGGGGGATATACACGTAGTCGCGGAAGAAGGACGACAGCGAGATATGCCAGCGACGCCAGAAATCGGTGACAGACGACGCAGCGTAGGGGTAATTGAAGTTTTCCTTATAGTGGAAGCCCACCATCAGCCCCATACCGATCGCCATGTCGGAGTAAGCCGAGAAGTCAAGGTAGATCTGCAGCATATAGCAAAGACCGCCAAGCAGCAGGGAAACAGAGGAAAGCGCGGAAAGATCGGTGGTTGCGGCAGAGGGCAAAAGGGAATCTGCGATCATGGCGCAGCCGTTTGCAAGGAGAGCTTTTTTGGCAAGACCCACCGCAAAGCGGGAAACGCCGCGCGAAGCCTCGTCCAGCGTGACCTTGCGCTGCTCGATCTCTCGCGCCACGTCGGCGTAGCGCACGATGGGACCTGCGATGCATTGGTGGAAGAGAGATGCGTACAAAAGCAGATTTGCATAGCTCTTTTGCGCCTCGACCTCACCGCGATACACGTCAATGACGTAGGAGATCAGCTGGAAGGTATAGAAGGAAATACCGATGGGCAGCGTAATAGCGGGAATGATTTTGGGCAGACCCGTCAGCAGCTGCACGTTGGAAAGGAAAAAGCCGGTGTACTTAAACAGGATCAAAAGGGCGAGACAAAAGCCCACGCACGCCCATGTGGCAGCCTGAGCGCGGCGCGTTTTTGCCCCCAAGGTCTCGATCATGCGTGCGCTGACGTAGCAGACGAATACCTCAAGGCACAAAAGCAGCACAAAGGCAGGCCCACCCCAAGCGTAAAAGATCAGGGAGGACACCAAAAGCACGATATTGCGTGCGCGAATGCCGCGGAATGCAGCGTACAGCGCATAACTGATGACAAGGAATGCGAAAATAAAGAAAAGTGATGAGAAAACCATGCTTGCCCCTTTATGTAAAGTAGTAGAAATTTCTCCAAGATAAGTATACCATAAAACGCGCGTGGGCGCAAGAGGAGTTTTGCATGTGGCACAAAAAATGTGAAAAGTTTTTGCTGCAATATGCGACTGCCTGCAGGGGAGAATGCCAAATCTTTTGCGTTTTTCTCTTGACGAACTATGATAATGGTGGTATAATAATGCCATATTAAGAGTAAATCGGTGAGCGTTAAGTGCTTGCGGGACGGGGAGTTGTCCGCAGGACGAAGATATGGGAGCATCCCAATCGCGGTTCACCCTTTGCATCCCGCTTTATATGGCTTGAATAGGTAAGTTATGCCTTCTTTTCTTGCGATATGAGTGAGGAAAGGAGGATTTTTTATGAGAACAAACAAGGGTTTGAAAAACGTTTACGTGCTGGTATACGCGGCTATGCTGGCGGCAATGAGCGTGGTGATCGGCATTTTCTGTAAGAATTTTCTGAATTTCGGAAACGGGCTTTTCCGCATCACGCTGGAGAATTTCCCCACCATGATCGCGGGCATTGCCTTCGGTCCCGTGGTGGGTGCTTGCGTGGGTGCGATTGCGGACATTCTCAGCTATATGCTGTCTACGCAAAGCTTTGCCATCTCGCCCATTGTGACCCTGGGAGCTGCCATGGTCGGTGCGGTCAGCGGACTGGTGTCCCATTACGTGATCAAGCGCGAGGGAAACGCGCGCATCATCGTGTCGGTGGCTGCGGCGCATCTGGTGGGATCGATCCTGATCAAATCCCCGGGGCTTTTCCCCTATTACGGGTGGCTGGTGCTGTGGCGCATTCCCACCTACGTCCTGATCGCGACTCTGGAGGCAGGGCTGCTCTGCTATTTGTATAAACGTCCCGCTTTTACTAAAATTTTCCGGCTCGGAGGGAATGCAAAATGAATTACGAGCAAGCGTTAGAGTATATTCATTCTATCTCCTGGACCTTTACAAAGCCCGGTCTTGAAAGGATCGGGGAGCTTTGCAGAAGGCTGGGCAACCCGCAAAACGATCTGAAATTCGTGCACGTGGCAGGGACCAACGGCAAGGGCTCATTTTGCTCCATGCTTGACAGCGTGCTGCGCCACGCCTCGTACAAGGTGGGACTTTTCACTTCACCCTATATCAAGGAATTTTCCGAGCGCATCCGCGTTGGGGGGGAGAACATTCCCAAGGAGGCTTTGGCGGAAATTACATCTTACGTGCAGCCGATTGCCGACGCTATGGAGGACAAGCCCACCGAATTTGAGCTGATCACCGCAATCGGACTTGAATATTTCAAGCGTTGCTCCTGTGACGTGGTGGTGCTGGAAGCAGGCATGGGCGGCAGGCTCGATTCCACCAATATCATTGAAAGCTCGCTTTTGTCGGTGATTACCGGCATCTCGCTGGATCACACCGCGTTTCTCGGAGATACGGTCGAAAAGATCGCGGCGGAAAAGGCGGGCATCATCAAGAAGGGCGGCAGCGTGCTGTATTGCGGCAACGATGCGCGTGCAAGAGAGGTCATCAAGGAGAAAGCCGACCAAATGCACGCAACGCTGCTTGGGGCTGACAAGAGCACGTTGACGCTTACGCGCTGCGATCTTTCGGGCTGCGTATTCGATTTCGGTGCTTGGAAGGGTGTAGAGCTTTGCTTGCTGGGGCTGTATCAGCCCGAAAATGCCGCAAACGTGCTGCTTGCGGTAGAACAGCTGCACCAACAGGGAATGGAGATTCCCGACAGCGCGGTATACAATGGCTTGAAGGCAGCCCGTTGGCAGGCGCGCTTTGAGAAGATTGCGCAAAATCCGCTTGTGATTTTTGACGGGGCGCACAATCCCGAGGGGATCGATGCCGCCGTGCAAAGCGTGAAATATTATTTCGGGAAAGAAAAGGTCGTGGTGCTTACCGGTGTCATGCGCGATAAGGATTACGAATACGTGGCGACAAGGCTTTCCGAGATCGCCAAGCGTGCCTTTTGCATAAGACCCGACAATCCGCGCGCGCTGGATGCAGAGGAATATGCGCGCGTGCTGGCATGCCGCGGTGTGGAATCTTCCGCGCATGGCAGCGTGGAGGAGGCGTTTGCAAAGGCGACGGCGTTTGCCCTGGAGAGCGGCAGCGTGCTGGTTTGCCTTGGATCGCTGTACATGTACGAGCAGATCTGCAAGCTCGTTTGAAAAAAGAAATTTATGAAGACTAAGAAGGAGGTATGAAATATGACGATACTGAGTGTGGACGATCTCGGTCTGTCCTTTGGTACCGACGTTATATTGGAGCATATCTCCTTTTCTTTGGACGAGAGCGACAAGCTTGGCATCATCGGCGTCAACGGCTCGGGCAAATCTTCGCTGTTCCGCATGATCACGGGCACGTACGAGCCCACCGAGGGTAAGGTGTATATCTCCAAGGATAAAACGCTGGGCATTCTGACGCAGGACGGCGCGTTTGAACGTGAGGGCGACGGTACGGCAATTTCTTTGATGTATCACGCCTTCCCGCATCTGCTTGCAGCAGAGCAGCGACTTTTGGAGCTGGAAAGTGCCCTGCAGGACACCTCGCGCCCCGATTACGAGATCGTGACGGGGGAGTATACCCGCCTGCATGAACGCTTTATCCGTGACGGCGGCATGGAATTCCGCGGCAGATGTGCGTCAATCTTGCAAAAACTGGGCTTTTCCCGCGAGGACGGTGAGCGACAGATCGATACCTTCAGCGGCGGTCAGCGCACGCGCCTTGCATTGGCGGTCGTGCTTGCCACCGAGCCCGATATCCTGCTCCTGGACGAGCCGACCAACCATCTTGATATGGAGACGCTTGCGTGGCTGGAGAGCTTTTTGATATCTTACCGCAAGTGCGTTATGGTCATTTCGCACGACCGTTATTTCCTTGACCGTGTGACGGGCAAGACCTTGGTGGTGGAGAACTGCCACGCCAAGCTGTACAAGGGCAATTATACACAGACCATGCAGCAGCGCGAGCAGGACAGAGCCCTGCAGCAAAAGAAATACGACCTGCAGCAGCGCGAGTTTGCGCGGCAGGAGGCTTTCCTTGATCAGCAGCGTCGCTGGAATCAGGCGCACAATTACGTGACCATCCGTGCGCGTGAAAAGCTGCTTGCCAAGATTGAGCGCGTGGCAAAGCCCGAAAGTGCACCCAAGCCCATCAAAATGCGCTTCACATCCGCGCTGCCCAGCGGCAACGACGTGCTGACCGTCAAGGGGCTTGGCATGAAGTTCGGGCAAAAGGAGATCTTTTCGGACGTGTCGTTTGCGCTCAAAAAGAATGACCGCATGCTGGTCGTAGGACCCAACGGTTGCGGCAAGTCTACCATGATCAAGCTGATTTTGGACAAATTGGTTCCCACCGCAGGCAAGATCGAGGCGGGGTATAACGTCAAGGTGGGATACTACGATCAGGAGAACCAGAATCTCGATCCCGAGAACGCGGTCATCGACGAGTTGTGGGATGCTTACCCGCAAAAGACCGAAACCGAGATCCGAAACGCGCTTGCGCTGTTCCGCTTTGTGGGCGAGGACGTGTTCAAGCCCGTGGCGGTGCTTTCGGGCGGTGAGCGCGCAAGATTGACGCTTGCAAAGCTGATCTTGTCCGAAATGAATCTCTTGATCCTTGACGAGCCGACCAACCACTTGGATATTGATTCGCGCGAGGCACTGGAAAACGCGCTTCACGGCTTTGACGGCACGATACTGGTGGTATCGCATGACCGATACTTAGTTGAAAAGCTGGCAACCCGCATTCTCTGCCTTGCTCCCGGTGCACCCTTTACGGGTGACGTGCTGGACTATTTTGTGGATCATCCCGGTGAAGGCTATACCGAATACGAAAGATACGTGCAGGCGCGCCGCGCCGAAATGACGCTGCCCGAGGACGCGGGCGAAAAGGTCGAAGCAAGCAGCGCAAAGATGCAGTATCTCAAAAATAAGCAGGACGTGGCTGCCGAGCGCAAGAGATTGCGCCGCATTGAAAAGCTGCATGCCGAGTGCGAAGCCTTGGAAGCAGAGCTTGCCGAGATCGAGCAGGCGTTGTACGGGGATGCCGCGACCGATTACGAGCGCGTGGCTGCCTTGGATGCGCGCAAGAGCGAGATCGAGGAGCAGCTGATGCTGGACTACGAGGAGTTAGAGGAATTAGAGGCTTGATATGGAAGTGTATCTTGGCATTGATATTGGCGGTACAAAGTGCGCTTTGGCGCTTGGTGATGCGCAAGGCTGCGTGACCGATAAGGTGCGCTTTGAAACCGCGGACAGAGACAGCACGCTTGCGCGTATCATGCAAGCGGCAGAGGAGCTGATAGGGAAAGCCGAGGCGCGCGGTGACGCGGTCAAGGCGATCGGCGTCAGCTGCGGTGGTCCTTTGGATTCCCGCGCGGGGCTGATCCAGTCACCGCCCAATCTGCCGGATTGGGATAACGTGCCCATATTGCAAATGCTGCGCGAGCGGTTTGGGCTTCCGTGCGCGCTTTGTAACGATGCAAATGCCTGCGCACTTGCCGAGTACCGCTTTGGTGCGGGCAAGGGGTGCGAGAGCATGGTGTTTTTGACCTTTGGTACGGGCATGGGCGCAGGCTTGATCTTAAACGGCAAGCTGTACGTCGGCGCAAACGATAACGCAGGCGAGGTGGGACACGTGCGCCTTGCCCCCGACGGACCTGTCGGGTACTATAAAAAGGGCTCGTTTGAGGGTTTTTGCTCGGGCGGCGGTCTTGCGCAGCTGGGTGCTATATACGCCAAGGATGCCCTTGCGCGCGGCATTCCTTGCAGCTTTTGTAAAAGCTTGGACGAGCTTGACAGTATCACCGCAAAGGCACTTGCCGAAGCTGCCGACGAGGGCGACGAGGTCGCGCTCTGTGTTTGGGAGAAGTGCGGTGAGATGCTTGGGCATGGCCTGGCTGTGCTGATTGATATCATCAATCCCGAGCGCATCGTCATAGGCAGCATTTATGCGCGCAGCGGACATCTGTTGCGCGGGTCCATGGAGAAGGTGTTGGCAGCGGAAGCATTGCCCGCTTCACTTGCAGCGTGCGAGATCGTACCTGCCGCGCTGACCGAGTCGGTGGGCGATATGGCGGCTTTGTGCGTTGCCATGATGGCAAAATGAAAAAGGAGAGCGTATGAAAATTGCATTGTTTGAGCATTATCCCGCGCTTGCAGGGCAGTGTGAGGCACTGGCAAAGGCAAGGGAGCTGCTGATCGATACGTATGCGCACGGCGGCAAGGTGCTTTTGTGCGGCAACGGCGGCTCGGCTGCCGATTGCGACCACATTGCAGGCGAGCTGCTCAAGGGCTTTGCCTCCAAAAGAGAGCTGACGGGTGAGCTGCGCGAACGCATGGGCGAGGAGCTTGCAAGCAGATTGCAGATGGGGCTGCCCGCGATCTCGCTGCCCGCGCAGGGTGCCATCATTTCGGCGTTCTGTAATGATGTGGATGCCCGGACCGTGTACGCACAGCTGACGCTGGCGCTTGCCAAGCCGGGTGACGTGCTGTGGTGCATCTCCACCTCGGGCAACTCCCAAAATTGCGTGCAGGCAGCAAGGGCGGCAAAGGCGCTGGGCGTGCGCGTGATCGCCATGGTCGGAGAAGGGGAGTGCGCGCTGGACGAGCTTGCGGACGTGGTGCTGCACGCACCCGCAAAAGAGACCTATCGCGTGCAGGAATATCATCTGCCCATGTACCATTGGCTGTGTGCCGAGGTCGAGGAGTATTTCTTTGGCTAAAGTAATTCGGACTCGTTGCACAATAAAAGACTACGACATTTGTGCAATGTGTACAAATCTTGCATGGCATGATTGGTAACTTCGTCGGGTCTGACTCTTGACTATTTTGAAAAAAAGCGTATAATGATGGTGTACTCGAAAGGGTACACCATTTGATTTTATTTTGATAATTTTCCATTTAGGAGGTAAAATAATATGAAAACTTTTGCAATCCATCTCAGAGAGATCAATGACGTATACAAGCTGGTCAACACCCTGGTTGCATACGACGGTGCAGTAGACCTCGGCTCGGGCAGATACGTAGTAGACGGCAGATCCATCCTCGGTATCTTCAGCCTGGACCTTCGCCAGCCCGTAAACGTGCACGTGCACAAGGAAGAGGACGTTGAGCTGCTCAAGAACCTGCTTGGCGATTTCCTCGCTGAGTAAAGCATCCGAATAAGTCACAAACAAAGCACAGGCATGCCGCAACCGCGGCATGCCTTATTTTTCATATTGGAACGAAAATTCCTCGTTTCACTCAAATTCTCCCGATAAGGGGATGGCTTTTTAAGTTGCCCATATCGGCAATCGCATAAGACGGATGCGCAAAAAGCCTCCCCCGCGGGGCAAGGCTTTTGTTATACATCCGCGTTGTTTGGTTGTCCGTTTGGGTGACGCGTTTTTATATCCGTCTTGTTATCACTTATCGATGCGGGCGAGTGCATATGCCTTGCCCCGCTGGGGAAGGGGGACCGCAGCGGAAGAGAATCGCGAATACCTGGAGCGATTTTCTGACGCGGTTGCGGTGGATGAGGTGCATCACACGGACGCTCCTTCATCAAAGCGGATCACCGTGCAAGTGAAATGCTGCAAAGTATTGCACCTTGATCTGTTTTGTGCTATAATCAAGTAGTACAAATGCCGAAAAGCAGCCATTCCACCCAAATTCTCCGAAAAAGGGGTGGGATTTTTACTCATATGATGATAAACTGGACACAAAAGGAGGTGATCATCGTGGATCCAAAGAACATAGGCATCTTTATTGCGAAAAAAAGAAGAGAGAAAAATCTGACGCAGGAGCAGCTCGCGGAGATATTGAACGTATCCAACAAAACCGTTTCCAAATGGGAGAGGGGAAAATGTATGCCCGACTATGCCATCGTTGAGCAGCTTTGCAAGGAGCTGGATATTACGGCGGGTGAATTGCTCGCAGGGCAGGAATCGGACAGCACCGAGGCGCGAGATGAGGACAAATATCAACTGCTGCAATATAAGCTCGAGCAAGCAGAGAGCAAGATCGTGCAGCTTGAACACAAAAACAACCACTCTGTTACGACGCACGGCATCGGCTTTGGCTGTGCCTTGGCAATGATCATCAGCTATGTCAACTGGCAGTCGATCGGCTGGGCGATCCTTCATGGCATGCTCGGCTGGATATACGTGATCTATTATGTAATTAAGTATCTGTTGTGATACGTTTTTGAAGATCTGCGTGAAGACTTGTAGGGGTTGACGTCCTCGACAACCCCGTCGATTTATATTAACTTTGTAGGGGAGCATTCCATATGCTCCCCTGAAAAATTATAAGGGCGGATATGGAATCCGCCCTTGCGTATTTGTGTTACAATATACGCTGTTTATATCCCGAAATGCTTCTCGATCACTGCGGCGATCTTCTCTGCGCCCTGTTCGATGGTACCCGAGGCGTCAATGATCTCGATTTTCTCGCCGCGTGCGGACAGCTTTTCAAATACGTCCAGATAGCGCGCGCGGAACTTTGCCAGCGTTTCAGCCTTTTCGTAGATCTCGGTCGAGGTGCGACCCTTGGTGATGCGCTTCATGCTCTCCTCGGGGGAGAGGTCAAGGAAAATGCAAAGGTCGGGATGGCGGATCTCGGGGCAGGAGCAGTTTGCTGCCATGACCCAATCAAAGTCGGTCAGCGAGCCCTGGTAGGCAAGGGAAGAGTAGTAGTAGCGGTCGCAAATGACTGCTTTGCCTGCTGATAGCTTGCCTTCAATACCGTACTCGGGATCTACGTTGTGGTCAATTCTGTCCTGCACGAACATGGCTGCCACCTGCGTGGGCGTTTTTTGCAGCTCGCCCGACAGCACGCGTCTGATCGCTTTGCCCGTTTCCATGCCCGTGGGCTCTGCCGTGATATACGGGTCAAGTCCGCGTGCGCGCAGTCTGTCTGCCAGTATTTCGATCTGCGTGGTCTTACCCGCGCCGTCAATGCCTTCAAAAACAATAAACATATCTATATGATCCTATCTTTTTGCGTATTTGTTATATTGTACCGCATTTTCGCGCTTTTTGCAAGAGGAGAAAACAAAATACTTTGAAAAAAGAGAGCACCGCGATTTTTCGCGGTGCTCATTTTTTATCAGTTGTTGCGCTCAATGCCGAACAGCGCTGCCAGAGCGTTCAGCGTCAGCGTATCCACGTCGGGATTTGCTGCACTGTAAGCGTCAATGGCTGCTAAGAAGTCTGCGCGATCCTTCGATTCGGGCTTGATCTTGCCGCCCAGCTCATAGGGGTCAAATACCGTGATCTGCTCACCGTCGGTCAGCACGTCCACGAGTGCGTGGCGTACTGCCTTGGAGTCAAGCAGAATGTTCACGGTCTCGGTAGCGGTGGGCAGCTTGCCGTCGCCTGCACCGGGTGCGGAGCTAAAGAGGTTCTTGTCATCGGACTCCTTGGCTGCAAGTGCGATATTCAGGATCTGATTGAGAGCCTTTGCTTCTATTTCGGAATTGCTCTTATCGGAATCTGCAATGTAACCGAACAGGGACTTGATCAGATCGGAGGAAATTTCGGAGTACTTTTCGGGGATCTTGTTATCCACCAGACGCTGGGGCGTGACGTATACCTCGATCATGCCTGCGGTCTGGGCATTGAGGTTTCGGATCAGATCCACCAGCTCCTCTTCGGAGATGGTGCCGTCGGCTGCAAGCTTTTCCATAATGTTCACGCTGGTTGCAACCGTGTTCATGGTCTGGGTGTAGTTGGCCTCACCTTCGGTTGCCTTCTCGGCCATCTCGGTAGCGGTCTTCATGTCCAGATTTGCCGCATCACGTACGGTTTCGGACTGCATGACCGAGGTGAACAGCTCTGCGGTCTTGTCCTTGCCGAAGATATTGGTCTCTGCAAGAGAGTCAAGAATGGTGCCCACGGAGGAGGCAAGGGTGGAGAGATCCAGCTCTTCCGAGCCGTCCAGCACGTCAAGCAGGTTGACGGCGGTGTCAAAAATGGCGGAAATGGCGTTTGCATCCAAGCCAAGCGTCTCGGGGGTAATGGTCTGTGCAATTTCCTTGGCGTCTACCAAAAGGGATTCCAGCGTGACGACCGAGGTGGTCTTGCTCAGCTCCTCGGTGGACTGCAGGCTACAGGCATGCTCGGTGGTGGAGGAGGCAACGGGCGCGGTCAGCTCAACGGAGGTGATCAGCGCAAGCGTTTCGGGGTGATCAGCCAGCAGATCGGTAAAGGCTTCGGTTACAAGCTCGGCAGCGTGCTGCGTGATCTCGGTATCGTCGGGATCCAGCTCGGAGAGCTTTACGCAAAGTGCCGCAACGGTCACGGCAGCGGTCTGCATGCGCTCTGCCTCGGTCATGTCCTCGTATACCGTGCCCGCAAAGGGATCGCTGTCGTTGCTTGCCAGCATATCAAAGCGGGGCTTGCCGCGCATGGTGGAGTTTTCTTCAATTGCGCCCTCTGCGTACAGAATAAAGAAGGCTTGCACGTCGTCGGGCGTGATCTCGCGATCGGGGTTGGCGTCCACCAGGTCTTCAATGATGGCGGCGGAGTAGAAATCCAGCACCTGTGCGTCGATGTCAACGCCTGCCTCGTCAAATGCGGTCTCCAGCTCGGCAGAAAGGGTCTGTACGCGCTCCTGCTCGGGCAGATCGCGCACGTCGTTGAGCGTACCGGCAACGTCGTTCATAAAGGAATCGTAGATCTGCTCGGCGTCAGCGGGAATGCTGAGCACCTGACCGATGGCGCGTACGCCGATGTTCATGATCTCGGGGATCATGCGCTTCATGCTCTGGTTGTTACCAAGCGTGGTCACCATTTCCGAGACCACGTTGCCGCCCATGGTTTCAAGCAGGGCGTCGGTGTTGGAAAGGTTGGCAAATACGCCGTTGCGCGCCAGTACCGAGACAAGCTCTGCCACGGTCTTGACGTCTGCCTGCAAAAGCAGGGTCTCTTTGGCGTCGTCGTGTAAGATCTCAAGCAGGGCGGTCAGCGCGGGCTCAAGGATCGCACCGTCCTCGCCAAGAGAGGGTCTTTCAATGTTCACAAAGGACTCACCCTTGAGCCAGGCGTCGGTTGCTGCGTAAATGACGTCGCCTGCAATGGGGGCAAGCAGCTTGGAATCTGCAAAGGAGTCACCGATCGAGCTGATGATGGCTGCCTGCTCTTCGCCGTAGTTGGGCAGCTCGGTCTTGGAAAGCTCAACGGCTTGCTGCGCCAGCTTGATCAGCGAGGAAAGCTCCTCGGAGACCTTGACGTTCACGCCTGCGACCTGCATGCTCATGATCGAGTCGGAAAGCGCGCGACCGCCCAGCGTGCGGTAGACACTCAGTACGGGGGAGGCGTCCAGCTCGGTTACGATATCCTCTGTCATCTCAATGGCGGGATTGCCTGTGGGCAGGACGTCCTGCGCGATCAGCTCTTGCAGTGTGGGCTGCGCAACGCTGAGGTAGCAGGAGATGGGGAGCAGCAGCATGATCACGATGATCACACCCTGCACAGCACCGAGTCCGGCTGCGCCAAGACGGGAGAGAGGGGACTTGCGGGGACGCTCGTCGTCTTCATCGTCATCTTGCTCGGCAGCGCGCTTTTTGCGGATGATACCCTTGATCAGGAAGACGATCGAGGAAACCACGCCGGATGCCAGTGCCAGAACGATGAACAGGATCAGGCAAAGCAGGGGGATCAGCAATGCAACGGTCAGCTGCAGTACCAGCTCTACTAAGGTAGGGGAGATGGCGGCGTATTCCAGTGCCTGCTCGGTGATACGGACGGCATCCGCACCGAATTTCAAGCCGATCCAATCAATGCGACCCTGCACGAAGGTCATAACGGTATCGGCGGTGGGCAGGAACAGCTTGGCAAGCCATCCCAACGCCAGCACGATCGCGGCGCAAACGGTGGTGATGGTCAAGTGAACTCTGGTTTTGGAAAATCCAAACAGAGCAGCGATGCCGGCACAGAGCAAAACGATCAGCGCAACGACACCGAGAAGAATCATGGCGTACATAATAGTCCTCCAAAATTATGATATAATTATATAGATAGAATATGCAACGCACCCATTATAGTACAATTTTGGGTGTCTGTCAAGTCATTTGCCCAAACCCTTGACCAAAATCAGGCAAAAATCTCGAAAAAAATCAAAAAAAACAGAAAATTTCTTTGAAAAAAGTATTGACAAATCAAAACTGCTGTGATATAATAACTGGGCGTTGTGAAAAGACGCACAATATGGCGGGATAGCTCAGTTGGCTAGAGCAA
>JAZOVZ010000030.1:0-7187 GCA_045658965.1 Eubacteriales bacterium | reverse complement strand
TGCTCGCACCTACCTGCTGTTCTGGCTGAACGGTGACATCGAGGGTGCTGATTTCTATCTCAACACCTTCTGCCAAAAGAGCGACACCGCAAAGCAGTACGTGCAGAAGTGGATGCCCATCGTGGCTGCTTCTCAGTCCGTTAAGGGCAACGAGAAGGAGCGCGAGTTCCTTGCAAGCTGGGTCGGCGTTGTCGATTACCAGTAATTCACTTATTTGACACGCAACAGATGCGGGGAATCCCCTCGCATCTGTTAGCCATATAAAAACACATATCATCTATCAGAATTGAGAGGTAACATATTATGCTGAAAATTACGGTTTGTATCGGTAGCTCCTGCCACATTAAGGGCTCTCGTCAGGTTGTCGAGCAGCTGCAGTATCTGATTGCAGAGAACGACCTTGGTCAGAAGGTTGAGCTGGGCGGCACTTTCTGCATGGGTCAGTGCCAAAAGGGCGTTTGCGTCACTGTAAACGACACCTTCCATTCCGTCACCCCCGAAAACGTTGGTGAGTTCTTCGCCAAGGAAATCTTAGCGAAGGTATAAGCACATGCTGTTCGTACAGGTTTGTGTAGGCTCCTCCTGCCACCTTAAGGGCTCGCAGGATATCGTGGAGCTGCTTGAGCACGCCATTGAACAATACGGCATTGAAGATGAAGTGGTGCTTTCCGGCAGCTTTTGCATCGGAAAATGCAACCGCGTCGGTGTGACCGTGCAGATCAACGACGACGTTCACGTAGGCGTGACAAAAGAGAATTTCAGAGATTTTTTCAAGAAGAATATTCTTGAAGTCATCGAAAGCGAAAGGAAGTAACCGCAATGGCTAACTGCTTGACACTCAAAAAGTCAAACTGCAAAAACTGCTATAAGTGCATCCGCCACTGCCCCGTCAAGGCGATCCGCTTTTCGGGCAACCAGGCGCACATTATCGGAAACGAGTGCATTTTGTGCGGTCATTGCTTCGTTGTTTGTCCCCAAAATGCAAAGGAGATCGTAGACAGCACCGAAAAAGCACGCGTGCTTTTGCAAAGCGGCAGCCCTGTGATCGTCAGCCTTGCCCCTTCGTTCATTGCCAACTACGAAGGCGTTGGTGTTGCATCCATGCGCCGTGCGCTTGGCAAGCTTGGCTTTGCCGACGTAGAGGAAACGGCAGTCGGTGCTACCATCGTCAAAAACGAGTATGAGCGTATGCTGCGTGAGGAGCAAAGAGACGTCATCATTTCCTCCTGCTGTCACTCGGTCAACCTGCTCATCCAGAAGTACTTCCCTTCCTGCCTTGAATACTTAGCCGACGTCATGTCGCCCATGCTGGCGCATTGTGCGGATATCAAAAAAAGAAACCCCAACGCCAAGACGGTATTTATCGGTCCTTGCGTTGCCAAAAAGGACGAGGCGGAGTATTACGACGGACTTGTGGATGCGGTGCTGACCTTTGAAGAGCTCTCCAATTGGCTCAAAGCGGAAAACATTGAGCTGGAGCAAGAGCTGGACAGCACGCCCGAAAGCCGCGCTCGCTTCTTCCCCACAACGGGCGGCGTGCTCAAAACCATGGCACAGGACGCTCCCGGCTATTCCTACATCGCCTTGGACGGCGTAGAAAACTGCATTGCGGCACTCAAGGATATTGAAAGCGGCAAGATCCATAAGTGCTTTATTGAAATGTCCGCATGCGTGGGCAGCTGCATCGGCGGTCCCGTCATGGAAAAATATCACAGCACCTCCCCCATCAAGGATTACGTTACCGTTTCTTCCTATGCCGGTGACCGTGATTTTGAAGTAAATCAGCCCACCCCCATGAGTCTGAAAAAGAACTTTACCATGATCGAGCATAAGCTGGCTCAGCCCTCTGAGAGCGAGATCATGTCCGTGCTGCGTCAAATGGGCAAGTTCAGACCCTCGGATGAGCTTAACTGCGGCTCCTGCGGCTATAACTCCTGCCGCGAAAAGGCGATCGCCATCATTCAGGGCAAGGCGGAGATCTCTATGTGTCTGCCATACCTGAAGGACAAGGCGGAGAGCTTCTCGGATGCCATCGTCAACAACACCCCCAACGGTCTGATCGTGCTCAACGAGGATCTTGAGGTACAGCAGATCAACAAGGCTGCCCGCAAGATCATGAACATCCGCGCTGCATCCGACGTGCTGGGTGAGCCCGTGATCCGTATTCTTGATCCCACCGTGTTCGTGCAGGTCAAAAACAGCGGCAGAAATATCACCAATCAACGCACCTATCTTGCAGAATACAAAAAATACGTGGAGCAGACCGTCGTGTACGCGCCCGATTCACGTATTCTGATCGGCATTATGCGTGACATTACCGACGAGGAAGCAGACAGAGAAAAGAAGGCGCGCATCAATAAGCAAACGGTGGAGGTTGCCGACACCGTCGTTGAAAAGCAGATGCGCATCGTACAGGAAATTGCGTCTCTGTTGGGCGAGACCGCTGCGGAGACCAAGATCGCGCTGACAAAGCTCAAGGAGTCTATCGGCGATGAATGATTTATGTGCAGATATCGGATATAAAAGCATCAATCACGTTGGTGAGGAGCTGTGCGGTGACCACGTAGACATCGTAGAGCAAAATGAAAACTCCACCGTGATCGTGCTGGCGGACGGTCTTGGTTCAGGCGTTAAGGCGAGCATTCTTTCCACGCTGACTGCCAAGATCATCTCCACCATGATGGCTGCGGGACTTCCTATCGAGGAATGCGTATCCACCATTGCCGCAACGCTTCCCGTATGCTCGGTGCGCGGTGTGGCGTACTCTACGTTCACCATCATTCATCTGCAAAACAACGAAATTGCAGAGATCATTCAATACGATAACCCGCACGTGATCGTATTCCGCAACGATATGCAGTACGATTATCCCAAGACAGAAATGCACATCGGCGGCAAAAAGATCTACAAATCCACCGTGAAGCTGCAAGAAAACGACGTTTTCGTTGCCATGAGTGACGGCTGTCCGCACGCAGGCATGGGTGGCAAATACAATTTCGGATGGAAGCGCGAGGACATTGCGGGCTATATGCAGGCGTTGGTTGCAGGCGGCTATACCGCCAAGAACCTCTCCACCATGCTTGTGGACGAATGCGATAAGCTTTACGGCCACAAGCCGGGTGACGATACGACCGCCTGCGTGGTCAGGATCCGCAAGAGAGAGCCTATGAATATTCTGTTCGGACCTCCCTCCAACCGTGACGACGCCAACCGTATGATGTCGCTGTTCTTCTCCAAGGAAGGCAAGCACATCATCTGCGGAGGAACGACCTCGTCCATTGCGTCCAAATATTTAGGCAAGCCGGTTCGTGTCAGCCTGAATTTTGAGCGCAGTGATATCCCCCCCATCGCGCATATCGACGGGGTGGATCTGGTTACCGAGGGCGTTATCACCATGAACAAGGTCATTCAATACGCCAAGGATTACCTGGGTGATAACCAGCTTTACGAGGATTGGAACTTCAAACGCGGCGGCGCGGCTATGATCACCCGTCTGCTCTTTGAGGAAGCCACCGACATCAATTTCTACGTAGGCAGAGCGGTCAATCCCGCTCACCAGAACCCTGATCTCCCCATCAATTTCAATATCAAGATGAACCTTGTCGAAGAGCTTTCGGCATGTTTGAAAAAAATGGGCAAGCGCATCAAGGTCAGCTATTTCTAAAAGCAAGGAGAAGTATAAATGCGTAAATTTGATACAAAGGTACAGCATTTGAAATACAAGGTGCTGCGTGAGGTCGCAAGACTTGCGTGGGAGGACAAGCTGCTGGAAGGCACGCTGGACATTCCCGCCAAGCTGGTTCCCGGCAAGCAGCCTACCATGCGTTGCTGCGTTTACAAAGAGCGCGCTATTCTTGGAGAGAGGGTCAAGATCGCGATAGGCGGCAACAAGTCTAACCCCAACGTCATTGAGGTGATTGATATCGCCTGCGACGAATGCCCCGTTGGCGGCTACGGGGTCACCAACGCCTGCCGCGGTTGTCTTGCACACCGCTGCGAGGACGTTTGCAAATTCGGTGCACTCTCTTTTGACCAAAACCACGTAGCGCACATCGACAAGTCCAAGTGCAAGGAATGCGGTGCGTGCGCCAAGGTATGCCCCTATACCGCAATCGTCAGCCGCAAGCGTCCCTGCCAGAACGCTTGCAAGGTCAAGGCGATCTCCATGAACGAGGAAAAGGCGGCAACCATTGATAACAGCAAGTGCATCCAATGCGGTGCGTGCGTATATCAGTGCCCCTTCGGCGCGATTTCGGATAAATCCTATATCGTCAACGCCATCGACATTCTCAAAAAGAGCGAGAGAAACACGCAAGGCGGCAACAGCCGCGTGTATGCCATCGTTGCGCCCTCGATCTCCAGCCAGTTCTCGTATGCAAAGCTGGGTCAGGTCATCACGGGGCTGAAAATGCTTGGCTTCCACGACGTCATCGAGGCAGCACTCGGTGCAGATATGGTTGCAATGGCAGAAGCCAAGGAGCTTTCCGAAAAGGGTCTTCTGACCAGCTCCTGCTGTCCCGCATTCGTGCAATATATCAAGTCGCAATTCCCGCAGTTGGTTGAGCACATCTCGCACAATATGTCCCCCATGGCAGTATTGGCGAAATACATCAAAGAACATACGCCCAACGCCAAGGTCATCTTCATCGGTCCTTGCACCGCAAAGAAGGCAGAAGCACAGCTTGAGAGCGTCAAGCCTTGGGTGGATTGCGTGCTGACCTTTGAGGAGCTGCAAGCACTCTTTGACAGCCGCGACTTTGAGCTTTCCACCTTCTCGGAGGGCGTTTTGGACAATGCCTCCTACTTTGGCAGAATTTTTGCACGCAGCGGTGGTCTGACCGACGCTGCCGCACAGGCAATGAAGGAGCAAAATATCGACTTTGAGATCAAGCCCGTGGTCTGTGACGGCATTGAGGCTTGCCGCATGGCACTGCTCAAGCTGAACAAGGGCGTGCTGGACGGTAATTTCATCGAAGGTATGGCATGCATCGGCGGCTGTATCAACGGTGCAGGCTGCCTGACGCACGGTGAAAAGAACAAGGCTGAGGTCGATAAATACGGCAGAGAGGCACTTGAGAAAAACATCAGCGATGCGATCTCGCTGCTGAAATAACCGTTGACAGATTTTCCCCCATCGTGTATAATAAACGTAAATCCAAATAAATCAAAAAGGAGCTTTTGACATGGCAAACAGATTTGTACTCAACGAAACCAGCTACCACGGCAAGGGCGCGATCAAGGAGATCGCTGCAGAGATTCTGGCAAGAAACTTCAAAAAAGCATTCGTATGCTCTGACCCCGATCTGATCAAGTTCGGCGTGACCAAGAAGGTCACCGACGTGCTGGACGAGGCAGGCATCGTATACGATATCTTCTCGGATATCAAGCCCAACCCCACCATTGAAAACGTACAGAGCGGCGTAGAGGCATTCAAGGCAAGCGGTGCGGATTGCATCGTTGCCATCGGCGGCGGCTCCTCTATGGACACCGCAAAGGCAATCGGTATTATCATCGAGAACCCCGAGTTTGCCGACGTCAGAAGCCTTGAGGGTGTAGCACCCACCAAGAACAAGTGCACCCCCATCATTGCAGTTCCCACCACCGCAGGTACTGCTGCTGAGGTTACCATCAACTACGTTATCACCGACGCGGAAAAGAACCGCAAGATGGTTTGCGTAGACGTACACGACATTCCCGTTGTAGCCGTCGTTGACCCCGATATGATGGCAACCATGCCCAAGGGTCTGACCGCTGCTACCGGTATGGACGCGCTGACCCATGCGATCGAGGGCTATATCACCGGTGCTGCTTGGGAGCTTTCGGACATGTTCCACATCAAGGCGATCGAGATCATCGCACGCAGCCTGCGCGGTGCTGTTGCAAACACCGATGAGGGCCGCGAGGGCATGGCACTCGGTCAGTATATCGCAGGTATGGGCTTCTCTAACGTAGGTCTTGGCATCGTACACTCCATGGCTCACCCTCTGGGCGCGCTGTACGATACCCCCCACGGCGTTGCAAACGCCATCATCCTGCCCACCGTTATGGAGTATAACGCTCCCGCTACCGGTGAGAAGTACAGAGACATCGCTGTCGCTATGGGAGTCAAGGGCGTTGCCGACATGACCCTGGAAGAGGCAAGAGCTGCTGCTATTGCTGCAGTCAAGCAGCTGTCCCTGGACGTTGGCATTCCCGCTGACCTGAAGGACATTGTAAAGCCCGAGGACGTGGACTTCCTTGCAGAATCCGCATATGCAGACGCTTGCCGTCCCGGTAACCCCCGCGAGACCAGCGTAGAGGAGATCAAGGAGCTTTATCTGAAGCTGCTGTAATCCCCCTGCCATAAATATTGGACACATCATTGCGCCAAACGCAAAATGATGTGTCCAACTTTTTTTGCAGCTTTTTATGCCCTCCCCTGCCCTGCACCTGCAGGCGTTTACGATCAACCACTTTGTGTTCCGACAACGTTCTTGCAGCAACAAATTCGCAATAAATTTCATATAATATCGGTTGATTTTATCATGACCGTATGGTATAATAGCAATGAATAGCCGTACGCACCCTCACCGTAGAGCTGCTTGACACCAAAAATGCAGACTGCGTCCGGCTGCACTTCCGCTTTGGCGGCGAGATGGCGTATCTCGACCGGCACGACGGGTGGAAAATTGCAGATCACGAACAAGATAAAGGAGACCTATTATGCAGAAGTATGATATTGCCGCCTACGTGTGGCCCTCTTACACAGGAAAAGAAATGCGCGCGCGCCAGTTCTGGCCCGACGGCATTGGTGAATGGCAGACGGTCATGTCCGTGCCCTCCCGCATGCCCCAAAAGCCTGCGGATTACGAGTGGGACAGAAAGCCTCTTTGGGGCTGCTGTGACGAGGCTGACCCCAAGGTCATGGAAATGCAGATCGAGGAGGCAACCAAGCACGGCGTCAACGTATTCATTTACGACTGGTACTGGTATGACCGCCGCCCCTTCCTTGAGCAATGCCTTGACGAGGGCTTCCTTGGTGCATCCAATAACGAAAAGATGAAGTTCTACATCATGTGGGCAAACCACGATGCAGGCTATACCTGGGACACTCGCCTTTCCGACCTCTTGTGGCGCGGTCAGGACCCCACCGTATGGCTGGGCGCTGTGGACAGACACGAATTTGAGATCGTGGCGCACCGCATCAT
>JAZOVZ010000029.1:0-27500 GCA_045658965.1 Eubacteriales bacterium | reverse complement strand
GCTTGGCCTCCGACTTGGACGTCGCCCCCTACAACTCGGGGGGCGTCGAGGACGTCGCCCCCTACAACTCGGGGGGCGTCGAGGACGTCGCCCCCTACAACTCGGGGGGCGTCGAGGACGTCGCCCCCTACAACTCGGGGGGCGTCGAGGACGTCGCCCCCTACAGGTTAGAAGATCAGTTCTATTTCACATTACATCATTACCGCTTGACAAATGAGAGAAGATAAGGTATGATTAAGATACTACCTAAAAAGGAGATCTTTTTATGCTGACCGATCACCCTCTTTATTATTTAAGCGTTAATGCGGCGCATAACGACGACTATCACAGCCGCGTGACCGAAGCCATGAACCCCGTGCCGGTATCTGCTCAAAACGATTGCTATACCTATCGCCTTGCAAATTATGACGGCGAGGTGCAGGTCAACTGCACACCCTTTGATGAAAATACCTACGAGAGCATTACCTGCGTGCGTAATACGGGGGCTGAGCCCATGACGCTGGATCGCCTTTCCTCGGGTTACGTCAGCGGCATCGGCAGAGGCGGCAAGCCTTGGCACGAGAAGCGTTTTGTGCTCCATATGTGTGATTCCTCCTGGCAGGGTGAGGGGCAGTGGAGAAGCGGTTATATCGAGGAGTTCGGCGTCTATCCCACCTATAATCACGGCACGCAGCGCGCTTTTCGCATCGGCAGCATAGGCTCTTGGACCACCTGCCGCCACTATCCCATGATCATGCTTGAGGACACCGCGCTTGGCGAGATTTGGTATTTTGAGATCGCAACGCACGCTTCGTGGTATATTGAGATCAACGTGGGCGGCTATCGCAGCGATCTGTGGCTCAACGTATTGCTCTCTGCTTGTCATGAGGGGCATGACGGCTGGCACTACGAGCTGCAAGCGGGGGAGAGCTATACCGCACCGCTTGCCATCTACGGCAAGGTCAAGGGCGGCTTTGAAGAGGCAGTACGTGCGCTGACAAAATATAAGCGCGCCAAGATCGACCGCGCGTTTCCGAACGGGCATATTCCCGTATGCTTTAACGATTATATGAATTGCCTGTGGGCATTGCCCACGCGCGAAAAGCTGGTGCCGCTGATCGATGCGGCTGCCGCGGTGGGCTGTGAGTATTTCGTCATTGATGCGGGCTGGTTTGGCGGCGGTCAGCATTGGAGCCAGGCACTTGGTGACTACGAGCAAAACGACGCGCTGTTTGGCGAGGGCGGCTTTGACGGCATTCTTGCCTATATCCGCGACAAGGGCATGCTGCCCGGCTGCTGGCTGGAGGTGGAGAGCGTCAACGCAAGCGCGCAGGTATTGCATAAAATTCCCGATGCGCGCCTGACTCGTCACGGACACATCGTAGGAAAAAACACGGGCTTTCTCAATTTCCGCAATCCCGCTGTGCGCGAGCACGTGTTCGGGATCTTCGAGCGTCTTTATCACAAGGGCATCCGTTTTATCAAGAACGACTACAATCAGAATATCGGCATCGGCGTGGACGGTGCGTGCGGGCAGGCGTCCCCCGAGGAGCTGAAACGCAATCAAGCCGCCTTTATGGAGCTGATCGACCGCGTGCACGAGGCGTTTCCCGATCTGGTCATTGAAAACTGCTCGTCGGGCTGTATGAGAGCCGATCACGCAAGCGAGCGGCATTTCTACATGCAAAGCGTCAGCGATCAGGAATATTACGAGCGTATGCCCAGCGTGGTGCAGGGGCTTGTGGCTTGCATGCCGCCCGAGCGCGTTGGCATTTGGGGATATCCGTATCCCGTTATGATCGAGCACCGCGAGAGCTTTGTGCCGAGCGCAGAGTTTACCGCGCGCTTTACGGATGGGCATAACACCGTGTTCAATATGGTGCAGACCATGCTTGGCTGCATTTATCTCTCTGGTCACATTGATTGCGCGGATGCGGAAAACCTTGCCTTAATGAAAGAGGGCATTGACCTTTACAAGCAAAACCGCGATATTTTGGCAAAGTCCTATCCCGTCTATCCCACGGGTCTTACAAAAATGGCGGACAAGGGTATTCTGAGCCTTGGCATGCAAGAGCCCGAGAGCGGTACGCTCATGGTGGCGGTCTGGAAAACGGGCGAGCAGACACATGCAGACATCGACCTTGGCAAGTACGTGGGCGAAAACGCACGCATTGCATCCATGTATCCCGCACGCGCATCCGACAGCGTACAGCTGCAGGGAAGCAAGCTTTGCGTGGATTTCCCGAGCTGCGACAGTGCGGTTTGGGTCAAGCTGTTGTGTGACCAATAACTGAAATATACCCGGAAATTTGTAATATTTATCGTAGGGCACTTGACTTTTGCACGATATAGTGATAAAATTGTCGGGTATATGCCAAACAATGGTTTGACAACACAAAATGAAAAGAAAAGGAAGTTTTACATCGTGAAAAAGTTACTTGTTTTACTGGCACTTTGCATGGCATTGTCCGTTGTTCTGATTGCTTGCGATACGCACGAGCAGCCTATGGACGAGACCACTGAAGGTACCACCGAAGCTCCCACCACGGAAGAGCCCACCACCGAAGAGCCTACCACCGAAGAGCCTACGACGGAAGAGCCTACGACGGAAGAGCCCACCACCGAAGAGCCCACCACCGAAGAGCCCACCACCGAAGAGCCTACCACCGAAGAACAGACAACCGAGCCTGATAATTCCTGGGACGTTGACTTCAGCAAGGCACCCATCAGCGGCAGCTATGCTGAGCCCTGGGCAGGCAATCAGCTGATTCCTTCGCTCTCTGCACAGGATCTGATCTACGTTGTACACTACGGTTCTATCAATCTTGGCGAGGTTGACCTGTCCAAGTACAGCAAGGTGACTGTTACCTATGCAACTCCTGTAGGCGGTGATAGTGCAGGCGGTGATTTTGCTACGCAGTATGAGGCAACCGCAAAGAGAGTTATGCTGCTTAACACTGCTTCTGCTATTCAGGATGGCTCTGCATTTGAGTATCTGCCTGAAGAAAGTGCTATTATTGCATCCGCACAGTACAGCATGTCCGCATCCCATATGGCGCTGACTACTGTCGAGATCGATCTTTCTGCAATCGATTACAATGGTCAGACCTATCTGACCTTTGACTTCCGCGATGCGAACAACGCTTTCGGTGCAACCTCTTATTTGATTGTTGTTACCGATATCGTGTTTCAATAATTGAATCAGTACAAGAGAAAACCGAGCCAAAAGCTCGGTTTTCTCTTTTGTTATGCTCAATACTCTGCTACCAGATCGTCGTCCTGCTCCTTGACGGTCAGGAACACCATGGTGGTATCGCGATCGCCCACGGGATCGTTGGGGGAGTGCATGGAAAGGTAGAGCTGACCGTCCGTATCGGTAAAGAGCATGCCGTGACCGCCGTCAAAGGGATATCCCGCGTCGGTCTTGCCGTAAAGACGCTTTTCTCTCTGCGTCCAGTTGCCGTCGGGTCTGCCGTTGTCGCTCTCGGCAATGCCAACACAGTAGCCGTCCTTTGCAAAGTTGGACCAGATCATCAGCAGCTTGCCGCCTTGGGTGCGGTACATAAAGCAGCCGTCGGTCACGCCTGCGGCAGACCAGGGTGCGTCGTCCGCGCGGAACAGATCCACGGGTTCGCTGACAAGATGCGTCAGATCGTCCGACATCTTGGCAACAGACATCAATCCCACGTGGTCGGGGCGGCAGGTCCATTCGTGCACGAAAATGCTCCAGGGCTGACCCTGCTCATCGATGTACAGCGTCGCGTCAATGCAATCCCAATCGTCGGGGGTAAAATGACCGTCCGAGATCTGCACAAAGGGACCTTCGGGATGGTCGGAGCAAAATACGCTGCAGCCGCGGTGATTGGTCTTGGAGGAAAAATAGGTGGTAAACATATAATATTTGCCGTTTACCGCGTGTACCTCGGGTGCCCAGTTCTGCTTGACGAAATCCTCGGGCACGATGACGGTAGGGCTTACCTCGGAGCGGTTCCATTCGCCGTCAAGCTTGCCGCTCTTATTGACGTAGCATTGCCAGCCCGTGCCGTACGCGTAGTAAACGCCGTCTGCAAGCAATACGTAGGGGTCGCGGAGCTTGGTTACGTTGGTCTCAATGATCATGTTTTGTCACCTCTTTGATAGATTTTGACGCTTTGCACGCCACTTTTCATAATGATATAACGGAGGATAGGGGAGCACAGCACGCCTCTTTTGAAGGTCTTGCCGTACAGCTTGCATCTTAAGCGGCGCGTTGCCTTGCGATAGGCACGCGCGACGTCTTTTTGGGTAAACGCTTCTGCAAGCATGCGTCCCGAAAGCATAGCGGAGCTGATGCCCTCAAACGAGCTTGCGCTGATCAGTCCCGCAGCCTCGCCGACAAGGTACACACCGTCCTTGCCCGTGACAAAATCACGCTTGCGGCGGGGAGAGCACACCTGACAAGCCTCGGTCTTGATAGGCTCGCCAAGCTGCACGCCAAGGTGCTGCTCAAGTCTTGCCTTTTGCGCTTCAAACGCCTCGCGGCTGTGAGATTTTGCAAATGCACCGCCGAAAACGGTGCAGTCATCCTTGCGGATCAGCCACGAGCAGGAGTCGCTTGTGGTCTTATCAAAAATGCAGGCGTAGGCGGGAACGCATGGGTCACTGCCCGCAAACCATTGCTGAATAGATACGTATTTATAGGGCTGCCTTTCCCCAAATTGCCTGCGCACGATCGAGGAAGCACCGTCCGCGCCAACCAAAGCGTGCGCGCGGTATTCGTTCGCACCTTCCTCGGTCTGCACGTGCAAAACAAAGCCGTTTTCTCGGTTGATCTTGGTGCATCTGCCGTTTATAATCTGTACGCTGTCAGGCACGAGCGAGAGCAGCCAGCGGTCAAAGCACAGCCTGTCCATGTTCAGATAATGCCTCTGGTAAAGGCGCGTTACCTTTGCTTCAAGGTCAATGGTGTGCACCGAAAATATCTGCGGATCGGCAAGCACCGCGTTTGGCAGCGTCAGCTCAAATTCCGCCAGCACCTTTTGCGCGTCGGGGGAGAGCAAGCCACCGCATGGCTTGGCGTTTTGAGCGGTTTGTCCGTCAATGAGCAGAATGCGCGTGTGCGGCATGCGTATGTATAGCTCGCGCGCAAAGGTCGCGCCTGCAGGACCTGCGCCAATGATGGCAACGTCGTAGTAGTTTTCCATATCTTACATCGTTTTTTGATAGTGGTCGGGGTCTTGATCCACTCTGTAGTTGGGGGCGTCCGGGGTGATGCCGTTCATGACCTGCATGACGTGGTACGCGCGCGCCTGCAGGTCCTTTGCCGCCTCGGCAGGGGAGAGCGATTTGTCCACGAACAGCGGCTCGCCCACGTGCAGATCGACCTGCGGCTTTTTGGTAAACAGCTTGGTCAAGCCCTTGCGCGGACGGAAGGACATGGTCAAGGGCACGATCGGACGGTCATACTTGACCGCATACTTGAATACCGCGGGCTTGAAGGGGCGGATGTCCGGGTAGAACAGCCACATCGAGCCTTCGGGGTAAAAGTGCATCCATGTATCGCTTTCAAACACTTCTTGCATGGCTTGCTTGAATTTGATCATGGAGCGGATGCTGTTTGTGGGGATGGGAATACCGCCCGACATGCGGATCCAAAGACGGTTAGAGCCGTTGAGGTTTTCCTTCCATGCAGGGAAGTAGACAAGGCGCGGACGAATGCCGCACAGTACGCAGATCAGATCAAAGTAAAAAACGTGGTTGGAGATGGTGATCGCGCCGCCCTTAAGCTGCTCCTTGTAGGCTTTGAGGTTTTCTCTGCCGTATACGCGCAAGCCGTGCGTGACCTTTACAAGCAAAAATCCGATTGTTTGCAGCCCCAGCCAATAGACCGAACGCAGGCACTTGAAGGCAAAATCCTTGCGCAAGTAGGGGTATTTTTCATCAAATACCGTGTTGCGCAGCGCCTTGACCTCGATCATGTGCTCGTCGCACTTCTCGGGGTAATTGTAGTCCAAATCGTGTTTGTAATACATGTTACACATCCTTTTGTCGTATTAATACGATTATACCATGTTTTGTCAAAATTTGCAAGGGGAGAGGTAATATTTCGCATGGGACGATTTATTTTCCAAAAAACGTAATGGCTTTGATATAGTGATATATTTGTAAATATGGATCTGCGTCTTCAACGGTCCATACAAACCAATCAAGGCGTAGCCTTGTATATCATCAATTTCGAAGAAATTGTATATCATCCGCAACTTGTTGCGGTATATCATCAAGCCGCAGGAGGATGAGAAATACACGCGTGCGCGTGATGAGATACAACAAAGGCAGACAGCGTCTGCCTTTGTTGGTGATATACACGCTGTGCGTGATGAGATACCAAGCCTGCGGCTTGGATAAAAAAATCCATCGCAATCGCGATGGGATTTTTTGGTGGACCCGAGGGGAGTCGCTCTTGCATTTTGCGAAGCAAACGATCCGTGTGGTGCAACTCATGCTTCGCAAAATGCTTCGGTCACCGTTCTCAAAACAACCCACCGGGTTGTTTTGCTCACTGCGTTCAATTCCCCTCCTTGAGGGGACAGCAAAAAAGAAGGAAGGGCGCGCCAAGCGCACCCTTCCTTCTTTTTTGGTGGACCCGAGGGGAATTGAACCCCTGTCCGAAAGCCCGTTGATACGACTTTCTCCGTGGGCAGTCTGTTATTTAGAATTCCCCCTCGGCGGCGTCAGCAGACAGACTCCGCGTCAGGGTAGCCATTTTGTGCATGATCGGTTCAATGGCGAAACACCGATGCACGGTCACCGCTCAATGACGTTGGGGTCTCGGTCGCGGTACTCCGAGAGCAACGGGCAAGACCGCAGTCTTGCAGCACTGCCTAATTAGGCAGCCAGAGCAACTTGATTGTTGTCGTTTATTTTTTAAGGTTGGACAGTTTATCGGGATTATCCGGCCCGCCACGCTTATCGTATCGCAAAACCCCCGTCGAAACCTTTACGGGCCCATGCGATAACTCTATTATTATATATCATTTCAGCCCGTTTGTCAAGCATGAAATATGTCGAGATACAAATTGTGTGAATAAGCATTCATCTCGTCCGAAAAACTTGACAAACGTCACTCTTTTTGTTAAAATAATATATGAAAAAACCAACAGAAAGGGGATATCTATGAAAAATAACAGATACTTATCCTTATTCCTGTGTTTGTGCTTGACATTTGCCATGCTTTTGCCCGTGCTCAGCGCATGTAACGAGAGCGGCGGCGAGAATGATACGACAGAACAGCCCACGAGCGCAGAAACGCAAACAGATACCGATACCTCCGCAGGTGTACAGGGAACGCTGGGAGATCCGGAAACTGCACCCCAGCCCGACGATACGACCGGGCCCGAAAGTGAGACGGAAACTCAAGCTGATCCCGATACAGACACCGAAGCAGACACTGAAACCGAGACGGAGCCCGGCACCGAGCAGCCTCCTGTCGAGCAGACCTGGACGTTGCCCATTCTGCGCATTGATACCACCGACGGACACGACGTGACCAGCAAGGATCACTACAAGACCTGCACGGTCACGCTGGAGAATTGCTCCGAGCCTATGCAGTTTGAGGACGTAACCGCCAATATCCGTGTGCGCGGTAACTCTACTGCCGTGACCGAGAAAAAGCCTTTCCGACTCAAGTTTGACAAAAAACGCAATATGCTTGGGCTCAACGACGGCGCGAAATGTAAGTCTTGGTGCCTGATGGCGGATTATTACGATTATTCGCTCATGCGCAACAGCCTTTCCTTCCGTATGTGCCAGGAACTGCTGGGCGGCTATTCCTTCGCCTCGGATTGCACGTGGGTCGAGCTGTACGTCAACGGCGACTATCGCGGCGTGTACTTACTTTGCGAGCAGACGCAGATCAACCCGCATCGTGTGGACATTTATGAAAAAGAGGATACCGAGACCAATCTGGAGATCGGATATCTGATGGTAGGACAGGGCGGTCGTACAGACGAGCCCAACACCGTGCAGATCAATTACGGCGGCATGCCCATGACCGACCTTGACGGCACGACCATGCACTTTGGCGGCGGTAACTTCTCGCTCTCCTCGGGCGGTGAGTACACCCGTGAGCAGATCGACTACTGCGCCAAGGTGGTGGGCAATATTGCGCGCGTTTGCTATTACGCCATTATTGAAAACGAATACTATGAGCTTGACGAGAACTGGGAGCTGGTACGCAAGACCGACTTTACGGGTACGACCGACGAGGAAAAGCAGATCGAAACCATTGCCGCATACGTGGATATTGAGTCCGCTGTGCGCATGTATATGACCGATGAGATCGTCAAGAATCTGGACTCCGGTACGTTCAACATGTATATTGACCTTTCTGCCGACGGTGCAAAGAAGCTGACCTTCGGCCCTCCGTGGGACTTTGACTTTGCACTTGCCAACACCAGATACGGCACGACGCACTCTCCCAAGGGGCTGTATGCGGCGAATTTCTCTGTCAGCGACGGTATGCGCGTCAATACGTGGTACGTGCTGTTCTGCAACGCAGAATGGTTCAGAGAGATGTGCAAGCCCATCTGGATGGAGCAAAGGGATGCGTTGTTTGCTATCTGCGAGAGCATTCCTGCCGATGCGCAGATGCATAAGGATGCATTTGACCGCAACTTTGACCGTTGGAAAATTCTTGGTACGATGAATCAGGGGCACCAGGCAGACGACGTGTTCGGCTTTGAAGAGCATATGGATGCCGCGTCCTTTGTCTACGGCTGGCTGAACAAGCGTCTTGTTTATCTGGATACCGTGTGGGGTGACCGTGTGGTTGCCGAGGACGAGGAGGACAAGGAATTTTCGCATCTGGACTTTACCAAGGCAGACCGCAGCGATCTGTTTGAGGGCTATAGCAACAGTGAGGGTGCGTATTCTGCGCTTGGCTACTTCCGCCTGAGAATTGCGGGCGATGGGCACGACCCGTACGTGCACATCAAATATGAGCAGAACGGTGCACGGCTTGATGCGGATGATTACAGCGTGCTGGAGATCACCTACCGTGCGCATGCAAGTAATTCGAAAAGAGAAAACTCTGCCGAGATATTCTTGTGCGCAGGGCAGTATCAGAACCCGACGGGCGGTGTTTCGGTCACGTTTGACACGGTTGCGGACGGAGAATGGCATACCGTGCGCGTGCCTCTGGCTTGGAGCGGTGAGCTGCACCAGCTGCGCCTTGATTTCTTCAACAACGGCAAGCCGGGTGATGCCTTTGATTTACAAAGCATTGTGCTGACCAACTAGTTGGTCAACGATGTGTTCCGCTTCGCGAAACGTGATGTACCCTTTGGGAGTGATGCTTCCTGCGGAAGTGATGGACGCTTCGCGAGTAAATGAGCGGAACACATCACATCACTATGCGCCCCAGGCGCAGAGCATCACTATGCAAGGCATACCATCACTTCGGCGCAGCCGATCCATCACAATCAATCCGGAAAAAGAGGTTATCTATGGCAGAATCAAAAATGCGTGAACTTTCAATGGATTTTGCTGTTGAAATTGTGAAACTGGTCAGTGTCTTAAAAAACAACCGCGAATCAGTTATTGCAAATCAGATAGGCAGAAGCGGGACAAGTATAGGTGCAAATATTCATGAGGCACAATATGCACAGAGCCGCAAGGATTTTATATCAAAGCTTGAAATAGCACTGAAAGAGGCAAGCGAAACAGGGTATTGGTTAGAACTTCTGTATAGGACCAATTACATAGACCAAGAACGATATAAAGAATTGTCTGAACAGTGTGCGAGACTTCGCGTTATGCTTATTTCGTCATGCAGAACAGCGAAAGCCAATCAAGAAGCAGAGCTGCAGAGATAAAGAATAAAAAAGGTTAGTAGGTAACGGTATCTACTAACCTTTTTAATTGATCATATGCATTTGTGCGAATTCAAAAGATCCCGTACCCCTTGGCAAAACACCTCGGGCTGATCAAAAAACACGGTATGCGCGCCGTCGGGAATGCGCAAAATGCGCTTTTCGGGAGCGGAGATTTTGCGATAGTATTCTTCGATCATATCGGCAGGGCAGATGCGGTCGTCGTCTGCGGTCAGAAAATACACGGGCGTGCGGAAGGTGGGCGGCAGACGGCGCAGGTCAAACTCCATACCGAGGTAGGAAATGAGCGGTTCTTCATGCGCAAAATAGGCGTGCGGCAAAAGCATCTGCCGCAGCTTCCAGCGCAGATCAAGCAAATGGCAGTCGGGCGAGAGCAGCCCCGTGCCAATATACGCCGCCATGGGTCTGCAAGCAGCGTTTTTTTGATAAGCGCAGGTCGCATCGCGCAATTTGGCATATGCCAAAAAACCGCTTTTAGAGAATTGCTCCTCGCGCGCGGAAAAGTCTTTGATCTGCGCCTCCAGCCGCTCGGCGCGTGCAAGATCTCCCGCAAGACGCGCTTTGGCAGCCGCTTGCGCGGCGGCATATACCGCACCCGATAAAATGTGCACGCATTGGCAAACAGAGAGGTAGCAATGCAGCCGCTCGGGGTGCAGTTTGGCGTACAGCACACCGGGCACCGTACCCCAAGAATAGCCGAGCAATATGATCTTTTGCTTGCCAAAGCGATCACAGAGATAGGTAATCAGCTCGTCAAGGTCATAAAGGATCTGCTGGCAAGAGACAGGGGCGTCCTTGCCGTGGCTGGCATAAAAGGTGCGTCCGCAGCCGCGCTGGTCCCAGTTGACCAAAGTAAAGTCCTGCTCCAGTTGCTTTTGGTAATGGTAGGAAAGGCAAGAGGTGGGATTTCCCGGACCACCGTGCAAAAACAGAATGATGGGGTTGCGCACGTCTTGCCCGCGGATCTGAATGTATTGCCTAATGCCGCCTAAGCGCACGTAGCGGCATTCCTGGATCCCATGCTCACTGACAATGCTGTGCCGCCAGATCTGCCCCGCACGCGTCAGCGCAAACGCGCAGGGAAGTGCCAACGCCGTGGCGGTAACGGTTAAAACACTCATAAAATCTCCTCATATTTACGTAATGCTCTTATTGTTGCAAAAATTGGAGCAGTTATGCAAAATCAAACTACAATTTGCAGGCGCATCTGAAAAATATGGACGTAGGGCGGGGGCTTGCTCCCGCAGAAGCCAAACAAACACACAAAAAAGCGACCTGTCAAAGGTCGCTTTTCAATATGCTGATAACGTAGCCCTCGGGGGCATGCGGCATGAACAATTGGATGCCGCAAACGGTTTGCGCGTCGGGGTCGTACTGGATCTTGGTCAAATCGGTCGAGATCCCCGTGCCGGTCATTTTGACAAAGGATTCCTTAGCCGTCCACACGCGATAGAACCGCGCACACGTGTCGGCATCGGTCACGTTGCCGTCAAGCGGGGGATTGCCGCCCCATACGTACGCCGCCTCGGCATCGGTGAAATATCGCGCCACCATACCCGCGCGGAAGGGCTTGATCAGTTCGATGTCCGCACCCACGGGGGTATCGGACACCGCGCATATCACCCAGTCACCGCTGTGGCTGACGCTGAAATGCAGGGGGAGATTGGCATACGGCTTGCCCTTGTCGCCATAGGTAAACGAAATATCCTCGGGTGCAACACCCGAAGCAATGGACAGCATGCGTCGCGCCAGCATATCGGCGCAAAGGCAACGCTTGCGGTCGTCCTCGTAGCGAAAACGGTCGGCACGCGCCCGACGTTCGGGCGATGCAGCGCGATACATGGCGTCGTATTGCGCTTCGGTATAGTCGCCAATATTGCAAAATTCGTACGTCATGCCGCACCTCCATGTTTTAGTAGTATCATTATATCAAATCCGAGCATCACAGTCAAGCATAATATTGACATTCGCCGCACTTTGCGCTATAATATTAGCAATGAACAAAAAGGAGGCAGGGTATGAAGATCACACGCTACGCGCTGCAAGCGCAAAATTTGCCGCGCAGCCTGCGCATTGCCTTGGTTGCCGATCTGCATAACCGCGCCCCCGACGAGGTGCTGCGGACGGTTGACAAGACAGCCCCCGATGTGATCTGCATCGCAGGGGATCTGACCGAGGCGCTGGACGGCACGAGGGGTGACAATAGCCAAAACGGCTTTGCCGCCTTGGACGCGCTGTGCAAAATCGCGCCCACGTTTTATGCACCCGGAAACCACGAGGTAGGCGCAAGCCATAAGCATCTGCGCAAATACCCGAATAAGGCGGACAAGGTGCGCATCACGCCCGAGAATCTTGCGCGTATCCAAAAGAGCGGTGCCTGTTTTTTGAACAACTCGCACGTACAATGGCAGGGCATTGCCATTGGCGGGCTTGGCACTGGGCTGCTCAATGCTGACGGTAAGCCCGATATAGACGCCCTGGACGCGTTTTTTGCCCTTGACGGCTATAAGATATTGCTTTGCCATCACCCCGAGTATTACGCGAAATACTTGCGCCGGAAGGACGTTGACTTAGTGCTTGCAGGGCACGCGCACGGCGGTCAATGGCGGCTGTTCGGCAGAGGTCTGTACGCGCCCGATCAAGGCGTTTTGCCTAAGTACACCTCGGGAGTGCACGAGGGCAGGCTGATCATTTCCCGCGGCACGGCAAACACGGGCGGTATCATTCCGCGCCTGTTCAATCCGCGCGAGGTCGTATGTATTCAAATCAATTAAAGGAGATTGTTATGAAAATTTTGGTTGTTGTCGATATGCAAAAGGATTTTGTGGACGGTGCGCTGGGTTCTGCCGAGGCGGCCTCTATCGTGCCTGCTGTAAAAGAGCTGATCGAGGGCTTTGACGGCGAGGTGTATTTCACTCGCGACACGCATTTTGAAAATTACATGAGCACCGAGGAGGGCAAGCACCTGCCCGTGCCGCATTGCATCAAGGATACAGACGGCTGGCAGATCGTGCCCGAGCTGGATGCGCTTCGTACCACCACCCCCATTGACAAGCTGACCTTTGGCTCAAAGGAGCTGATTGCGCTGCTTGCAGACAAGCAGGGCATTGAGAGCATTACGCTCTGCGGTCTTTGCACCGACATTTGCGTTATCTCCAACGCGCTGCTCATCAAGGCATATTACCCCGAGATCCCGTTGTCCGTCGTGGCAAACGCTTGCGCAGGCGTGACTCCCGAGAGCCACCAAAACGCGCTTGATGCCATGAAAATGTGTCAGATCGAGGTTGTCTGAGTATTGAAAATATAGAATGCATTGCGGCGGGAGTAAACCCCCGCCCTACGGGAACCGTACATCGACCGTAGGGCAGGGGCTTGCTCCTGCCGATATATTAAAATAAAAAAATCCCAAATAATTCGAAAATGTTGTCAAAATTTCGTCAAAACGCGGTGTTCTTATATGAAGGGTGCTAAGCACCGATCAAAGAACGAAAGGAGTCAACTATGCAAGATCAGGAGATCGTTGCTCTGTATCATCAGCGTGATGAGCGGGCAATCGAGCAAACACAAAGCAAATATGGCGCGTACTGTACGGGAATTGCGCAAAGCATACTGCAGAATATGCAGGACAGCGAGGAGTGCGTCAATGACACGTGGCTGCGTACGTGGAATTCCATTCCGCCCGCAAAGCCCGAAAATCTGAGAACCTACGTGGGGAAGATCACGCGCAATCTTTCTCTGAAACGCCTTGAGTACCGTTATCGCCAAAAGCGAGGCGGAGGAGAGGTTATGCTTGCGCTGGACGAGATCGGTGAGGTCGCAGCACCCGACGCAGACCTTGCAGCACAGATCGAGCGCGAGGAATTTTCTCGCATTCTCAATGCGTTTTTGTGGAGCTTGCCCGAGCGCGACTGCTGCGTGTTCATTCGCCGCTATTACTACTTGGAGAGCGTTGAGCGCATTTCCGAGCGGTACGCCATCAGCCAGGCCGCAGTGTTCAAGATTCTCTCACGAGCGCGTGGCAAGCTGCGCAAGGCTTTGGCAGAGGAGGGATATACGGTATGAAAAATCTCCCTTTGCTAATCTGGATGGAGGACATTGATCCCGTGCTGATCGAGCGCGCCGAAAATTATCGCGCCACGCGCCGCAAGCCTTATTTGCGTGTCGTAATAATCGCGGCAGCCGTGCTGCTGCTTTTGACGGTTACGCTATCTGCCTTTGCCGCATGGCGCGTGGATACCTACGTACAAACCAAATATCCCGATACCTATGACGGCACCATTCTGCACGCACTTGACATTGTGTTGACGCAGGACGAAAATGCGGTATCCGCTCTGCTCGGTGAGCAAAACAAGAAGGATTGGCACAGCCTGTTCAACGCGTTGCGCGGTGTGACGGATGATGAAAACGAAAAAGAGCCGCTGCCCGAATCGCAGGGCTTGGAATTCAAATATATGGATGATTATTGTTTTGTAAAGGGAATCGGAACTTGTACCGATACCGAAATTGTCATCCCGAAGAATGCACCGGGCGGTCATACTGTCTTTGTCATTTCCGAGAATGCGTTCAGTGGGTGCACGGAAGTGAAAAGCTTTACCGTGCAGGATAGTGTACATCATATTCAAGATATGGCGTTTTCCGGCTGTGCTTCTTTGGAAACGGTATATATAGCGGACAGCGTAGAGCAGCTTGGCGCAATGCTTTTTGCAAACTGTAGCAGCCTGAAAAATGTCAGACTGCCAAGCGGAATTACCGCTATTGGAAAACAACTGTTTTTCATGGCAACGGGGCTTGAAAGCTTTGTCGTTCCGGACGGGGTTACGCGGATTGGCGCGTATGCATTTGGCCACTGCACGTCATTGGAAAGCATTGAAATTCCAGACAGCGTAGAGGTCATAGAACACGGTGCGTTCCAATATTGCACAAGTCTGACCTCATTCATCATACCCGAAGGTGTGACTTGCATTCAGCTTCAATCCTTCCACCACTGCGACAGCATGACGCGTATCGTAATTCCCAAAAGCGTGACGGAAATTGAGAGTGAGGCTTTTAGGGGGTGTGCACAGCTTAAGGACGTATATTTTACCGGCACTCAAGAGGAATGGGCTGCCATAACGATCGGATCATATAATAATGCGCTCGATTCGGTTACCGTGCATTACAATTACGTTCCGCAGGAATAAAGCTTGGGCAAACTCTTACGTAGGGATCCCCCGTATGTTCCTCCTACGATATAAAATGAAATCCGCCAACGGCTTTTTGCCGTTGGCGTGATATATTTTTGAGAATTTTTCAAAAATCTGTCAGGATCGGAAAGAAAAGTTGTTTTATAAGGCAGAGAGACAATGAAAGGAGACGAGACATGCAAGACCATTTGATCATAGAACTATACTATCAGAGAAACGAGCAGGCAATCGTACAGACGAATGCCAAATACGGCGCGTATTGCACAAGCATTGCGCAGAACATCCTGCACAACATGCAGGATAGTGAGGAATGCGTCAACGACACCTGGCTTTGCGCCTGGAACTCCATGCCTCCTGCCAATCCGCCTATTCTGCGCACCTATCTTGGGAAAATCACGCGCAATTTTGCCATCAATCGCTATAGAGCACAGCACCGCCAAAAGCGCGGCGGGCATACTGTCGAGGCGATAGCGGAGCTGGGGGATATCGCATCGCCCGAGACCGAGGTGCAGGCACAAATGGATAAGCAGGAGTTTGCGCGGGTGTTCAATGAATTTCTGTACAACTTGCCCGAGCGCGATTGTAACGTATTTTTGCGCCGATACTTTTACGCGGAGTCGGCGCAGGAGATTGCAAGGCGTTACGGCTTAAAGCAGGATAACGTGCTCAAAATTCTTTCTCGTACAAGACAAAAGCTCAAGGAATATCTCAAGGAGGAGGGGATTTACCTATGACCGAATTGGCACTTTTTGAACTGATGAATGAAGCGGATTGCGAGCTGCTGGCGCGCTCCGACGTGCGCGTCAACGTGCGCCGCAGGATCGGGCTGCGCGTGTTTATGATCGCTGCTGCGGTAAGCACGGCATTGATACTGTTGCTGTTTATCGGCGCTTTCGCCGCAGTGCGCAATTTTCAGGAGCAGTATCCCGAAATACAGGGCGGTCTTGTTGAGGTCCTGGGCGGTGTGCTTGCGGATGAGGATAGCCCGCTTTACGAAATGCTGCCCGAAAACGTGAAATTGGAGCTGGGCGACCTTATAGTCAAGCTGGGCGGGGAAAATCCCTTTGTGTCGCTTGGACCGGGGGAGGAGCAGAGCACCGGGGCAACCGAAACGGAGAAAGAAACAAACTCCAACAACGGGTTGCCGTGGCACACAGAATGTGAGTATTGCGGAAAGCTTGAAGGTGAAAACCGTTGGTTTATTGCCGAGATTATTGATTCCCAAACCGTAAAGCCGTTCGGCGAAAAATGCTTTGAAGCCGTGTCGGCAGGCGAGGCGGGCTTTGAAGTAAACTTTTTTGGGGAAAACATGATCGAGCAGCAAGGATTTGCCCCCGGAGATATCGTGCGTATTACCTATAACGGATACGTTGTGGAAACGAATCCGGGGCAGATTTATCCCGATTCCATTGAGCCGATAGAGCCTCCCGAATTTTACTCCAACCTTGAATTTTGGATCGCGGAAAACGTTGACAACGTGGATTTCTCCGCATATCAAGAGAAATACGGCATGTTTGGCGGTCGTCAGTATTATGGTAAGGGCTATATGCCTACCGTGGATCAGGACGGGCAGGTCGATCCCGAGCATTGTGTGATCTACACAGTTACCTCCTATCCGGATTATGCGGATAAGGCGCAGCATATTACTTGCATTGAGATTACGGACCCCAAGATTACGGTCTGTGGCATTACGGTCAATTCCTCTTTTGAAGAGTTTGAACACATCGTACTGGCATACGGCATGGAACTTGAAGAAACCAATGGGAATTACCGCATGGCAAGGCAAGGGAAGTTTTCCATTTCCATCGATGGGGAGCGAATTACTCTCCGCGTCGAGGTGGAAAACAGAGACGGGATAATTTTTTGATCCGATGCTTGCACGGATACGTAATCCGTTCGCCTTACGATAAAAATGAAATCCGCCCCTTTCGGGACGGATGAAATCCACTGTCGTGGATGAAATCGCTGCGCGATGAAATCCGCCAACGGCTTTTGCCGTTGGCGGGTTTTTCATATGCAATTAAGCCTCTAAGGTTTTCTTGTAGCCCTCAAGCTTTGCAAGCACGTCAGCCTGATCCTTGCCCAAAAGCAGGAAGTAGAACTTGATCTTAGGCTCGGTACCGGAGGGACGCACCACGATGACGTCGCCGTTTACCAGCTTGAAATACAGCACGTTGGACTTGGGAAGCCCCGTGGGGATCTTCTTGCCCGTAGCCAGCTCGGTAAAGGTCTCGGTCTTGTAGTCGCCGAACAGCTCAACAGCCACGCCGCCAAACTCTGCGGGGGGATCGTTGCGCAGGGTGTCCATCATGGCAGCCATGCGCGCAGCACCGTCCAGACCCTCCATGTAGATCTCTACGTTGGTCTCGTAGCAGTAGCCGTAGCGTGCGTACAGACCCTGGAGCGCGTCGCCCAGCGTCATGCCCTTAGCCTTGTAGTAAGCGGTCATTTCGCAGATCAGCATGGAAGCCACAACGGCATCCTTGTCGCGCGCGTAAGTGCCCTTGAGGTAGCCGTAGCTTTCCTCAAAGCCGAGGATGAACGAGCCATAGCCCTTTGCCTCGTAGTTCTTGATGACCTCACCGATAAACTTAAAGCCGGTCAGCACGTTGTGCATGGTCACGTTGTGAGCAGCACAAATGGCAGCCGCAAGCTCGGTGGAAACGATGGTCTTGACAGCGTAAGGATGATCGGGCATGCTGCCGGTCTCCTCGTAAGCGGTCAGGATGTAGTCAAGCAGCAAAGCGCCCATCTGGTTGCCCGTGATGGTCACGAAAGAGCCGTCAGCGGTTCTGGTCATAACGCCAACGCGGTCTGCGTCGGGGTCGGTTGCAACGATCAGATCGCTGCCTACGCGGTTTGCAATCTCAATACCCAGCTCAAATACCTGCGGATACTCGGGGTTGGGCTTGGGAACGGTGGGGAAGTTGCCGTCAATGATCATCTGCTCGGGAACGGTGTAGAGGTTCTTCAGACCAATGCGCTTCATGACCTCGGGGACCAGCTTATGACCCGTGCCGTGCAGGGGCGTATAAACGATAGCAAGATCATCGGCAACCGCCTTGACCGCGTCGGGATTGACCGCTTGCGCGACAACCTGTGCCAAATACTTTTCGTCGGTTTCTGCACCCAGCATGACGATCAAGCCCTCGGCAACAGCCTTGTCAAAATCAGCCAGCTTGACGTCCTCAAAAATGTCCAACGCCTCCATGGATGCGCTGACGGTATCAGCGTGCTCGGGGGGCAGCTGTGCGCCGTCCTCCCAGTAAGCCTTGTAGCCGTTGTACTGCTTGGGGTTGTGAGATGCGGTAATGTTAATGCCCGCCACGCAACCGTATTCGCGCAGAGCGAAGGAAAGCTCGGGGGTGGGGCGCAGATCGTCAAAGAGATAGGACTTGATGCCAGCAGCGGCAAGCACCTGTGCGGAGGTCTTTGCAAACAAAGCGGAATTGTTGCGGCTGTCGTAAGCAATGGCAACACCGTCCGCAGCTCTGCCTTCCTTAATGATGAGGTTGGCAAGACCCTGCGTTGCATAAGCAACCGTGTGCACGTTCATCGCATTCATGCCAGTCTTCATAATGCCGCGCAAGCCCGCGGTGCCGAAAGAGAGGTAAGAGGTAAAGCGCAGTCTGATCTCGCCGTCGTCCTCGCGGATAGCTGCCAACTCAGCCTTTTCGGCGTCGGAAAGCTTATCGGACTCCAACCAGCGCAGGTAATTTTTCATGTACTGTTCCATGATCGCGTTTCTCCTTTATATTTATGTAATTTAATTAGTCCTGCAGATTCTGCTCCAGCGCCTGTGCTAACTGATCGGGGCAGGAGGGGGGCTTAAAGCCGCACTTGATGCCGCGCAGGCGGCGAATGGCTTCCTTAGCCTCCATGCCGATGACCAAAGCAGCAACGCCCTGGGTGTTACCGTGACAGCCGCCTACAAAAGCAGCCTCGGTGATAACGCCGTCCTCGACGACGAGATTGATCTGACGGGAGCAAACTCCCTGTGTCTTGTAATTGATGGTTTGTTTCATAGTATGCATTCCTTTTCGTTTATATTTATTTCTTTATTTGATTGCGTAAAGCCCAATGGGGGTAACCTCTGCGCTAAAGAGCTGCAGATAGAGTAAAAAGGGATAAAAGGTATTGGGATCGATGAAAAAGCGCAGACGGAGCAGCTCACTGTCCTCTCCCGTATAGGTAGATGCGTGCGCGAGATCGTGCGAGCAGAGCGCGGCAGAGGCGATCAGTCGGCTTGTGTCATCCGGCAAAGCGGGAAAGACCAACAGATCCATACAATGCCCGGACGTGGGCTGCAGCACGGGCAGGGTAGCACGCACCAAGGCAAAGGCGGTGCTGCTGCTTTGCTGCGTGGGTACGTAGCAAAGCGCGCAAATGCGCAGGTCGTAAAGCTCGATCAGTCGCAGCAGTCCCGGCATGACGCCGTCCGCGGTGGATTCCACCGGCAGAATACCGTATTCGCACAGCCCGTTGCGCACCTCCTGGCAAACGTCCTCAAAGCCGTGAAAGTATGCAACTCTGCGATCCTTGATAAAGCCGGTCAGCTCCATGAACGCCTGCTCGGTATAGCTGTTTGCCACGTACGCCACGCGCCCCTGCGCTTCGGGGGAAGGGGGCTCGTGCGTGCCAAACAGTTCTGCAAAGACCTTCTCATAGCCCCAAGGATAGCGTGCGGCGATTTCGTTGCAAAGCGCAATCTTATCAGCATGCTGCAGGGCAGCGCTGTAGCAATCGGACGTGTCCTGATCGGCTGTCAGCTGCTCGAAAAGCTCCGTGATCTCGTCGGGCGTGGGGAGCGTATCGGTATCCTGATCCGCAATCAGCTCACCCAGCCAAAATGCGCGCGCAGTGTGCAAAGCGGTCTGCCGTGCGTGCAGCTCGGCAAGGTTTTGCTGCACGTTGTGCGTGGGATCTTGTGCAAAATCCCGCGTATATGCAAGGAAATCCCCGTTCATTTACAAAAGCTCCAAGAGCGAGAAGCTGCCCGAAAGGAACTGCTCCAGCTCCTCGGCACTCAACTTGCGCTGCGCTAAGAGGGAAAGGGAATAGATCTGGCGCGCCAGCAGCTCTGCCTTGTCGGGATCCTGCTCGGCAAGCGTCAGCAGCTTGGAATAAAGCGTCGAGGTGGTATTGACCACAAGCGAATACTCCAAGGGGTATTCCATGGGGGCAGCGCCCGTGCTCATGGCGTACATGCGCATCATTTCCGCCATACGCGAGGATTCCTCGGTGACGTTGAGCATAGCGGGCACGGTCTGTGCCTTGAGCGGCTGGAAGGTTACACCAAGCTGCTCGTTGCCGCTGACGCGCTTGAAAAGCTCGGTCAGCGCAGGCTGATCGGTCACTTCACCGTCGCCCTTGAGTGCGTCCGCAACGTCGGAGTCAATGCGCTTGAACTTGACGTCTTGTCGGTAATTTTCCAAAGCGGTCATAAACTGTGCGTCCAGCGTTTTTTCCTGCACGGCAACACAAATGCCCTCTGATGCGAACATGGAAACGTACTGCGCCTGCAGCGCCTTGTCGGTTGCGTAGTATACGATGCCCTCGTGCTTTTCCTTGGCGTTTTCCAAATATTCATCAATCGTGACGTGGCTGCCGTCGGTCAGGGTAAGAAGCAGGCTGCCCTTGACGCGCTCGTAGAACTTGCGGTCACGAATGCAGGCGTACTCCACGAAAATGCGGATGTCGTTCCAGATGCTCTCATACTGCTCGCGCTCGAGATTGCAAAGGGAATTCAGCTTATCTGCCACCTTTTTGACGATATGTGCGCCTACTTTGGTGACGTAGGTGTTGTTTTGCAGGTAGCTGCGGGATACGTTGAGCGGCAGCTCGGGGCAATCCAGCACGCCGCGCAGCATCAGCAGATAGTCGGGAATGACCTCCTTGATGTTATCGGCAACGAATACCTGGTTATAGTACAGCTTGACCTGTCCCTCGACCGACTCGTACTCGGACGAGATGCGGGGGAAGTAAAGAATACCCTTGAAATTCAAAGGATAATCAGCATTGATGTGAATATGGAACAAGGGCTGTTTGAAGTCGGAGAACACCTTGTTATAGAACTCTGCGTACTGCTCGTCGGTGCAGTCCGAGGGATTTGCCTGCCAGAGCGGTGCGGTATCATTGACGGGCTTTTGCTCGCCCTCTCTGTCCTCCTCGGTCTCTTCAAAATAGATCTCCACGGGCATGAACGCGCAATACTTGCGCAGCATGCCGAAAAGTCTTGCGCGGTCGAGGTATTCGCTTTCCTCCTCGCTGATGTGCATAACCACCGTGGTGCCGCGCTCTGCTTTGTCCGAGGGCTCGGTGGTAAAGCTGCCGTCACCGTCGCATACCCAATGCACCGCAGGGGCATCGGTGAAGGATTTGGTAAAGATCTCCACGCTGTCGGATACCATGAACGCCGAGTAAAATCCAAGACCGAAGTGACCGATGATGCCGTTAGCAGCCCCTTCGCCCTCATACTTGCGGATAAACTCAAACGCACCCGAAAGCGCAATGTTACAAATATAGGTCTCCAGCTCCTCGGCACTCATGCCGATACCGTTATCGGTTACGGAAATGGTGCGTGCATCCTTGTCAAGCTCGACCGTGATGCGATAGGTGTCATCGGTTGCGGGAATTTCGCCAAGCGATTGCAGTCTCTTGTATTTGGTCACTGCGTCGGTCGCATTGGAAACGATCTCGCGCAAAAAGATGTCCTTTTCAGAATAAAGCCATTTTTTGATGATAGGGAAGATATGCTCGGTATCGACCGAGATGCCGCCCCTTTTGATGTTTTCCTGATTCATGAAATACCTCGTTGCTATTTATTCTTGTGTGTCTTGTTCGCTTTGTACCGAGGCTTCAAGCTGCTCGTCAGCCTCTTGGTCAAACTCTTCGATTATCTGCTCGGTTACGTCGGTGCTGGTGGATTTTTCCGCTTCCTTGATCGCCTTTGCCATTGCCTTTTGCAGCTGCTTTTTCTCGCGTGCGGCATCGATCCATTTTTTGATCTTACTGTGCTCGTAGTAGTAAGCTAACTTTCTGTTATGATAGTGCACGGCAAAATCGATCTCATCGTCGGTTGCCGCACCTCGGTAATATTCCGCCGTATCGGTAGGCAATCCTTTTTTAACCAGTCTTGCTTCAATAAACATCTTGCCAAGCTCGACCATGACAGCAAACAGGGGAACAGAGATGATCAGCGCAATGGGGTTACCGCTGAAGATAGTACCCATCACAACGATCGAGATCAGCACGCAAAGTGCGCTGACGCCCATATGATCGCCAAGGATCTTGGGGCTGATGATGTTGCCCTCGAGCTGCTGGATCAGCAGTACGAGAATGACGTATAAGAGGAACTTGGAGGGGTTGGTGATCAGAATGATAAAGCCGCCGGGGATAGCACCGATAAACGGACCTACCACGGGAATGATATCGGTCATGCCGATCAGCACCGAGATCAGTACGAAATATTCGGATACGTCAAAGATCCAGAAGGAGACCAGACACAAAACGAATATGATCGCCGCATCCAGCAGCTTGCCTTCAATATAGCTGCCGAAGGAACGGTTGATGATGTTCAGTACGTTGTTGATGAACTTGTTTTGTTCTTTGGTGAAGATCGCCTTGCGTATTTTTTTGATCTGTGCCAGGCGCGTTTCCTTGGTGGCAAGCAGATGAAATGCGATCAGAATGCTGAAGAAGGCTTCAATGATCAGCAGGTAGACCTTGTTGATCAGCGTGCCCGTGTAGGGGAACAGCTTTTCCACGATGGTCTTGAGCGTTGAAGAGGAGTCCTCGTCAAAAATGTCCATGATCTGCTCAAGAATGCTTTTGGAGGAGTCAAATATCGAGTTGATGGCGTTGGTAACGGCAATCTTGATCTCTTCGGATTTGATGTATTGGGTGCCCTCAGCGGTGGCATATCCCAACAGGTTCTCCAATTTGATAATGCCTTCGTTGACCAGCGAAATGATCTCGTCCAGATAGGCGTCGTAGTTGGCGATCAGACGCTGAATGCTGCGCACCAGCTCGGGAACCAGAATGCCAAGGAACGCTGCTATGATCAGCAGCACGATCAAGGTGGTCATGGTAAGCGACAGCGCGCGGCGCAGACCGGGGAATTTGATCTTTTTGAATATGTGGTTGTCAAAAATACGCATGATCGGGTTGCACAGGTATGCAATACAGAAGCCGTACACAATGGGGGCAAAGATCACCCACAGGCGGCCGATGAATTCTTTGATCGCACCTACGTTGACAATGGCATAGAGCAGCACGCCCACTACGGCAACACCGAGGGCTGCGATCATATAAACTTTTTGTCCTTTTAGCTTTTGCGTTTGCATAGTTGTCTCCCGAAAAATAGTATGTGCATATAATATCGCACCTTATATTATATAACAAATACGCGGTTTCGTCAAGGGATTGCGGGCAAGATTTCGGACAAGACACGTATTTTTTATCGCGCGTTGTATTGCCAAACGAGGAATTGTGTGGTATAATCAAGCAAAAGAGGCAGCGAAAGGGGGGCGCATATGGAACGCAGAGCCTATGCCAAGATCAATTTATATTTGGACGTGACGGCAAAGCGCGCGAACGGATATCACGATATCGTCAGCATTATGCAAACGGTGGATCTTTGTGACGAGGTCAGCGTGCGCGTCAACGAGCATAAGAGCGGCGGTATCATTCTGCGCTGTGACCTGCCCGGACTGCCTTGCGATCAAAGGAATCTTGCTTACAAAGCAGCGGATGCGTACTTTGCGGGCGAAGTGCCTTGCGAGATTGAAATCGATATCAAGAAAAATATTCCCATGCAAGCGGGACTTGCGGGCGGCAGCGCGGATTGCGCGGCTGTTTTGCACGCACTCAACGCCCATTTCGGAAAATACAGCGAAAGTGAATTGCAGGATCTCGGTGCACACCTTGGTGCGGACGTGCCGTTTTGTCTTGTCGGCGGCACGCGCATTGCGCGCGGCATCGGCGAGGTCATGCAAGCGTGCGCCCCGATGCCCGATTGCTATTTGGTCATCGCACGCGGTGGAGAGGGGATCAGTACCCCTTGGGCGTACGGCGCGCTGGACGCCAAATTCGGTGACTTTACCGTGCAGGGAAGCACGAGCGAGCAGCGTCTTGCGCGAATCGTCGGTGCTATGCAGCAGGGGGATCTTGCAGCCATGTCGGACGCTATGTACAATATCTTTGAATCTGTCGTGCTGCCCGAGCACGAGGTGGCAAGAAACGCCAAGAAAGCGATGCTTGAAGGCGGCGCGATCGGTGCTTTGATGAGCGGCAGCGGCCCCAGCGTGGTGGGTATCTTTGCCGATGAAAATGCCGCAAGAGCGGTGCGTGACGAGATCGCGCAAACGGGAGTCGCGGCATTTGTCTGCAAGCCGATCAATTAAAATGCATAAAAAAGAAAACCCTTGCGTCGCAAGGGTTTTCTGTGTTTTTATCACTTCTCCAGCGCGGTCTTGATGGCGTTGGTTGTTGCGGTGGTATCTGCATCGGTCAGCATGGTAAATACCACGTAATCACCGAAAACGAATACTTGCGCATTCTCCAGCTTGGTCTTCTCGGCAGGATCGTACATCTCAAGGAATACTTCCAGCTTGACCTGCAGCGTCTGTACGTAGGTCTCCACCTCTGCCTTGACAGCGTTTACGTCACCCCCGTCCTTTACGCGGAAGATGCCGAACTCGTCAACCGTCTGCGAGGAGGTGGATGCACAGATCATCCATTCCTGCACGTTTGCGGAAATGGTATCGGGCGTTGCAAATTCAAGAGAAACGTAGTCCGCATCGGCTGCGGTAAAGCCACCCTCGGTGGAAACGGCGCCCAATACGGCACTCGTCAGATCGTTGACGGCTACGTCGTTGCGGTAAGAATCGCATGCGGTAAGGGAAAGTGCGAAGCAGAGCAGCAGAGCTGCGATCAAAGTCAGCTTTTTCATAATAACCTCCATAAATTTTAGTCGGTGTAACCGTGCGTGCGGATATATTGCAGAACTGCCTTGTAAGCGTCGGCGGTCATGTGAATGCCGTCACCGTTGTCATATGCTGCGATCATGCATCCGTTGTTGTCCTTGAGCACGCTTGCCGTGTCAAGGTACTTGCAGCCGTGCTCTGCGGCAATCTGCTTGATCCAGCCGTTTGCAATGTCAATGTTGGCGTTGCAGAGCTTGCCGCCCTTTTGATCGTAGCTCTCGCTGACGGGGAAGATGGACCCGAGCATGATCGCCGTATCGGGGCTTGCCGCCTTGATTGCCGCGACCAGCTTGCCGTAGTACGCCTTGAACTGCGTTTCGTTGGCATACGCCACACCGTTAACGCCCAGCGTGATCACCATATATTTGGGCTTTTCCTGCGCTGCCGCATCGGCTATGGTCATTTCGGTATCGGTTTCGGGATATACGATGGTGGTCTTGTGAATGTTGCCGTCAAGAGTCAGCGTGCCAAGCGCACCGGACCACACCTGCTTTGTCTGCTTGCCGCCCGTGAGCACCGCGCGATTGATCATATGATAGGTGGTGGAGTCGCCAAGGAAAATAATGTCGTCAATATACGCCTGTCCCATGTCCGCGCTCTGTCCAAGCACGACTGCGCTGTCGGGCACGGTATTTACGGGAACGTCGTTTGTGTCAGCCTGCGTTTGTTCGGTGGGCTTGTCCGGTTGGTCGGGACGCGATGAGCCGAACAGGGGAGTATCGGTCACCAGAGCAACCACGCCCCACGCGCAAAGCATGAGCAACGAGCAGATCAGCAGCGCAATGATGACAATGACAAGTGCTTTGATAATGGAATCCAGATTCATAATGCGATATTATCTCCGTTTCTGATCATTGGTGGATGCGTAAACGCTTTGGTAGCGTTTTGCCTCCGCCTTCTTTTGCTTTGCATAGCGCACTGCAAGGAATACGCCCATGCAGACCGCGTACAGCACGCCGACAAGCACGGCAAACAGCGTGACCGACTCGCGCGGCGTACCAATGTCCGCATATCGGATCAAAAAGCAAAGGGCAAAGCCGCCAAGTGTCAGTACCGCATGTATGATCGTGCGCCACCAGATCGACAGATTTGACTTTGCAAATATCACGTTTGCAGCGGCAAAGAACGCGCAAAAGGCCAGGATAAGAAAATAGGATGCCGTGGCAAACGAGGTCATGTTGCCAAGCAGTAAAAACAGCATAGCCGCGCTGAAAAGCACGGTGGAATAAATGCATGTGTGTATCAAAAATGCTTTGATGAAAGCCTTGAATTTCATAGTCGTGTCCTTTACGTATACAGATATATATACTTTACCACACTTGGCGCAAAAATGCAAGACCGCGCACAAAAATTCACGAAACCTTTACATGGGATTTTACAAAGTGGATCTATGAATGGGTTTGAAGCATGACTCGTAGGCGGCTTTACCTTCCGCCGCGTATCCCCCGAGTGTCATCCTGAGCGAAAAAAACATCCCGGGCGGATGTTTTTGCAGTCGAACTTTCAAAAATCTGCAACGAATTGCTGATTTTTGAAAGGCAAAATGCCTAAGGCATTTTGAGGATCTGCGTTCGATACGAATGAGTCGGTAGGGCGGGGCTTTACGTCCCGCCGCAGGCTTGAATATGACTTTGGCTAAACAGACGTTGCACAAACCGTTCACAGATCCCGCGTCGCCACGACACGGGGGACAGTCCCGCAGTATCATGTCCTGCGGACACGACACAGGGGACAGTCCCCGGTATCATGGCTCGCGCTTTTGCTTGCTCGGTCACGCTGCGCCCTCGACCCGCAAAAGTTCGACTTCGTGCGCCACGCAGTGTCGCACTCCGCTCAGGATGACACAAGACGGACACGAGAAAAGCCCCGAGTCGAGCGGATGCTCGCCTCGGGGCTGGGTGTGTATAGATTTGTTGTGATTGGAAAATAAGCAGGGAACAGCATCAGCTTGTCCGCCCCGCTGCCAAAGCGGCGGAGGGAGGGAACGGATGTAACAGAGAACCGACCCCTGTTACACCCGACCCCTGTTACATGTTACATACCACTGTCGCCTTATGATCTTACAATCAATTCATATTCGTCCTCGACTTGTTGGAGCAATTCGGAGAAAGCTTCATCACAACGCAAGTATTTATAAACACCTCCACCGCCGGATTGTTGAATCGCAATCACATAATCGTTGTCAATTTTCATTATCTGTCCTGCCCAAAGCAGATTTTCATATCCCGTCAAGCGAAACTCAATCCACAAGCAACCCGTATTATTAGCGTTCGGAGTATTAAAGTAAAGTCGATCCGGACTACTCTGCTCATAAGCATCCAGTTGTTTTTTCGTCAAGTACAGTCTGTTCTCTGCCGTCACATCTGCGGCAATCTCTTTTGCTATATCCTCCTCAATGGCAAGAAGTGTTTCGGTCCTTGACTTTTCACCAAGCTGTAACCAATATTCGGTATCTTTCTCACGATGCCAGCGGCGTCTCATAA
>JAZOVZ010000028.1:0-15684 GCA_045658965.1 Eubacteriales bacterium | reverse complement strand
TGCGCCGCCTTTTGAAAAAGGCGGGCGAAAACTTTTGTGAGTGGACTTGTCCGAATTTATTGCTTATCCTTCAAGATGAGAATCTTGAGTGCCTCGATTGCCGTTCTGATAGCTCTGTCGGTGTCGTGCTGCTCGGCAGCTTCGTCCTCGCTGTCCATGCCGAGATTGGCTCTTTCCTGATTCCAGACAACCGAGAAGCAAGAGCCTGCGCGCACGCCAAGTGCAGCCGCTACCGTAAACAAAGCGCCCGATTCCATTTCACTTGCCAGTACGCCAAGTCGCTTCCAAGCCTCCCATTTTGCTTGCAGCTCGCCCGCAATCGGCATTCTGGCAGGGGAATGCTGTCCGTAAAAGGAATCCTTTGCCTGTACCACGCCTGCATGATAGCGCAATCCAAGCTTTTCTGCCGCCTGCATCTGCGCGATCAGCACCTCGGGATCGGACACGGCAGGGAATTCAATAGGCGCGTACTCGCGTGACGTACCGTCCTGTCTGACCGCGCCCGTGGCAATGACCACGTCGCCCGCTTGCACCTTTAAGTTGATACCGCCGCAAGTGCCCACGCGGATAAAGGTATGCGTGCCGCAAGCAACCAGCTCTTCCATGGCGATTGCCGCACTGGGACCGCCGATGCCTGTAGAGCACACGCTGACGGGTACGCCGCAAAGCTCGCCTACCCAAATATTATATTCTCTGTTTGTTACCAAATGTCTCGGATTGTCAAAATACTGTGCGATCTTCTCGCATCTTCCGGGGTCGCCGGGGAGAATGCAGTAGCCGCCCGTCTGCCCCTCTGTCGCTTTGATATGATACTGTTCAGTATGTGTAGAAAGCATGGTAGACTCCTTATATCAAATATTTCCAGTTACATTGTATCATAATTTTGAGCATATTGCAAGAGGGAATGAAAATAATAGTATCAGTATGAAAATCTCGGGGGCTTTATGAAGGATAAAGTATTTGATCTGCGCGCAAGCGTGTGCGCATACGGCAGCGTGGTAGGCTGCAAAGAGCATCAAGGGCCGCTTGGCAACCTGTTTGACATGCACGACGTGGACGATAAATTCGGGCAAAAGACCTGGGAGCAAGCCGAGAGCGAAATGCAACGTCGGGCGCTGGGTGTCGCACTCAAAAAATGGGGGCAGGACGCAGAGGCATTGGGTGCGATCTTGGCGGGCGACCTGCTCAACCAGTGCGTGGGGTCGGCATACGGGTTGATCGATTACCACGTGCCGTATTTCGGGCTGTACGGCGCATGCTCCACCGCCGCCCTTGGCATGATGCTGGGCGCAATGTTGGTCAGCGCAGGACACGTGCGCTATGCCGCCGCCGTGACCTCCTCGCACAATACCGCAGCAGAGCGACAGTACCGCACGCCCATTGAGTACGGTGCACAGCGCACGCCCACGGCACAATGGACGGTCACGGGTGCGTCCGCGTATATTCTCGGCAAATGCGATCATACCGAGTCCTCACACGCCTGCATAACGCAAGCCATGCCGGGCATTCCCATCGAAATGGGTATTCGTGATGCTGCCAATATGGGAGCCGCCATGGCACCTGCCGCGGTGGATACTTTAGAGCGTTATTTTGCCGCCAGCGGTACTGCTCCCGAGGATTTTGACGCCATTGTCACGGGCGACCTCGGCTGGGAGGGAAGTGCCATTTTTGCCGATCTTTTGCATGCCGACGGCATAGACGTGGACGGTAAGCACACCGATTGCGGCACCATGATCTTCTCGCGCCATACGCAGGACACCCACGCAGGCGGCTCGGGCTGCGGCTGCTCGGGCGTGGTCATGAGCGCGTATTTTCTGCCAAAGCTTGCCTCGGGCGAGATCAAGGATATGCTGCTGATCGGCACGGGCGCGATGATGAGCCCCGACGCGCTCAAGCAGGGGCAAAATATCCCCGCGATCGGGCATTTGGTAAGACTCAAAAGGAGTAAATAATATGGAATGGATATGGGATTACGTGTGGGCGTTTTTGATCGGCGGCGCGTTTTGCGTCATCGCCCAGCTGCTGATCGATCTGACGGGCATGACGCCCGCAAGAATACTGGTCTTGTACGTGGTCGCGGGCGTCGTGCTGGGTGCTGTGGGCTTGTACGCGCCTTTGGTGGAATTTGCCGGCGCGGGTGCAACCACACCGCTGACCGGCTTTGGCTTTTTGATCTCCAAGGGCGTGCGTGAGGCGGTGGACGAGCAGGGACTCTTGGGCGCGCTGACGGGCGGGCTCAAAGCCGCCGCAGGCGGCACGGCAGCCGCCTTGGTGTTTGGATATATCACGACGTTGTGTTTTTCGTCAAAGCCGAAAAAGTGATGAAAGCAGTGCGCCGCTCGGGCGCACTGCTTTCGTGATATTGCGCGTAGCGCAGTGATATTCTGCCTTCGGCAGAGTGATATTCGCCTTTGGCGAGTGATATTGCGGCAATGCCGCAGTTGAGCAAAGCTCACTCCCCAAACGCCTTTCGTAGCTTCTCCAACGCACTTTTCTCCAATCTCGACACGTACGATCTTGAAATCCCCAACTGCAGCGAAATTTCGCGTTGGGTCATAGGTGCTTTGCCCGAAAGTCCGTAACGCAACAGAATGATCTGCCGCTCGCGGTCGTCAAGCAGGGTGTTGACGTATCTCCTGGCGCGCGTGCTTTGCATCTCGCGGTCGATCATTTCTGCAAGGTTTTCCTCGCTTGCAATCACGTCCATGTAGGTCAAAGGGTTGCCGTCGCGGTCCACGTCTATCGTCTCGTTGATCGAGATCTCACAGGAGAGCTTTTTGCCAGAGCGAAAATGCATGAGTATCTCATTCTGAATACACTTGGCGGCATAGGTCGCAAACCGCGTGCCATTGCCCACGTTAAAGGTGTCCACCGCCTTGACAAGTCCAATCGAGCCGATCGAGATCAGATCCTCCTGATTTTTATTTGAGGAATAGTATTTTCTGACAATGTGCGACACAAGGCGCAGATTGTGTAAGATCAGCTTTTGCCGCGCGTCCTCTGCCTCTTGCCCCTTACCGTTTGCCATGCGCTCAAAAGCGGCTTGCTCCTCCTCGGAAGAAAGCGGAGCAGGGAAGTTCTGCGGCGTCCCGATCCCCAAAATGACGTGAAAAAAGTAGGTAAACAGCGAAAAAAGAGAAAACATAGCCAAACACTCCCTTGCGACATAGTAATACACTCTATGCCGCAAAACGCAAAAAATGCCTGCTTATACTAACTTCTCACGTTCGCGAAGCGAACATTTCACATTTGCGCAGCAAATATTTCACCTGCCGTAAGGCAGATTTCACCCACCGAAGGTGGATTTCACTGATCCAAAATAAAACAGAGGAGGCACATTTGTGCCTCCGCGATTTTTGTTTTGGATCAATACATACCGCCCATGCCGGGTGCGGGAGCAGCAGCGGGAGCTACGGGCTCGGGCTTATCTGCAACTACGCTCTCGGTGGTCAGAATGACGGATGCGATGGATGCAGCGTTCTGCAGAGCACTTCTGGTCACCGTGGTGGGGGCAACGATACCTGCGCTCATCATGTCAACGTAAACCTCGTTGTGTGCGTCAAAGCCGTAGCCGACCTTGCCGGAGGTTACGATGTTGTTAACGATGACGCCACCGTCAAAGCCTGCGTTTGCAGCGATCTGACGTACGGGCTCTTCGAGCGCCTTGAGCACGATGCGAACACCGGTGCGCTCGTCACCCTCGGTGGTCTCCAGCAGCTTCTGTACTGCGGGAATGACGTTGAGGTAAGCAGTACCGCCGCCTGCAACGATGCCTTCCTCAACAGCAGCCTTGGTTGCGTTGAGTGCGTCCTCGATGCGCAGCTTCTTTTCCTTCATTTCAGCCTCGGTAGCAGCACCAACCTTGATGACAGCAACACCGCCGGCAAGCTTAGCAAGTCTTTCCTGCAGCTTCTCGCGGTCAAATTCGCTGGTCGTGGTCTCAATACCCTGGCGGATCTGTGCAATTCTGCCCTTGATCTCCTCGGGGTTGCCGTTACCGCCAACGATGACGGTGTTTTCCTTGGTGATCTTCACCTGTCTTGCATAGCCCAGCTGATACATCTGGGTGTCCTTGAGCTCAAGACCCAGCTCGGAGGAAATAACCTCACCGCCGGTCAGAATGGCAATGTCACGCAGCATATCCTTGCGGCGATCGCCAAAGCCGGGAGCCTTGACTGCAACGCAGGTGAAAGTGCCGCGCAGCTTGTTGAGCACCAGCGTGGTCAGCGCCTCGCCCTCAACGTCCTCTGCAATGATAACCAGCTTGCGGCCGGACTGCAGCATCTGCTCGAGCAGGGGCAGGATCTCCTGAATGTTGGAGATCTTCTTATCGGTAATCAGAATAGCGGCGTCGTCAATGACAGCCTCCATCTTGTCGGTATCGGTAACCATGTAGGGGGAGAGATAGCCGCGGTCAAACTGCATGCCCTCAACCACCTCGGAGTAGGTCTCTGCGCTCTTGGATTCCTCAATGGTGATCACGCCGTCAGCGGTGACCTTTTCCATAGCGTCTGCAATCAGCTCGCCGATGACCTCGTCACCTGCGGAAATGGTGCCAACGCGTGCAATGTCTTCCTTGCCGTTGACCTTCTTTGCACTTGCAGCCAGCGCGTCAACTGCAACGTCAACTGCCTTCTTGATGCCCTTGCGCAGTACCATGGGGTTAGCACCCGCGGTCACGTTCTTCATGCCCTCGCGTACGAACGCCTGTGCCAGCAGAGTAGCGGTGGTAGTACCGTCACCTGCAGCATCGTTGGTCTTGGTAGCAACTTCCTTAACAAGGGAAGCGCCCATGTTCTCAGCTGCGTCCTCCAGCTCGATCTCCTTGGCGATGGTCACACCGTCGTTGGTGATCAGGGGAGAGCCGTACTTCTTGTCAAGCACCACGTTTCTGCCCTTGGGGCCCAGCGTGATCTTAACCGTGTCTGCAAGCTTATCCACGCCGCGAACCAGCGCGTTTCTTGCTTCAATACCGTAAAGAATATCCTTTGCCATGTGTCTTGTTCTCCTTAGAAATTACAATATAATCAGTCTACAACAGCCAGCACGTCGTCCTCGGAAACGATGACGTACTCGGTGCCGTCCAGCTTGACGGAAGTGCCTGCGTACTTGCTTGCAATCACCTTGTCGCCGACCTTAACGGTCATAGCGGTATAGCCGCCGTTATCGGAAGGCTTGCCGGGGCCAACTGCCAGAACTTCTGCGATCTGGGGCTTTTCCTGTGCGGATGCTGTGAGAAAAATGCCCGATTGGGTCTTTTCTTCCGCTTCGACGAACTTGATGACGACGCGGTTGGAAAGGGGCTTAAGAGTCATAATTGGTGTTCCTCCTTATGCTTGCGGCTAATGCCGCCTAAATGATACAATGTAGAAATTTGATATATCCTGCAGATATATCCCGGATATTAGCACTCTTTTGCCAAGAGTGCCAAACCACAGTACATATTGTACACCAATTTGTGAAAATATCAACCCCTTGCGCCCATAATTCACATATAATTAACAAACTAATGGAGCCTCCACCGTAAGGGACAATGTCATTCAGTTAAGAAAGTATTACAGCAATAGGTGAATAAATGAAGCAGATACGCGAGATAAAGGCGTCCCCCGGGGGGAAGCTGGCGCGAAGCGACTGAAGGGGAACGCGAAAGTTCAGGCTTGAATGGTGATATCCAAACGGACAACCGTGCCGTTTAGCCCGCAACTCCCCTTCAGTCGCTGCGCGACAGCTTCCCCTCGGGGGACGCCTTTTCATCGCGCGTCCGTTTCTCTCTCATGCCCGTTATATGATTTTCTTAACTTAATGACATTGCCGCAAGGGGGGACCGTGCAGCGGTGGTGGGAGTTGGTTGTCTGCCCGGAAATCATAATTGCTATCACAAATTGATAATAACTTATTTTCTCGCATATATTGCACCAAATGAGAGGTGAGCGTATGATGGAATGGATCAATGCCAATATATTCGGCATCGGTGTGCCTTGCGCGCTGGTGCTGACGGGCTTGTTTTTCACCTTGCGCACAGGTGTGACGTGTGCCGCGCACCCGCGCAAAATGCTGCGCGGTATGCTGCAAGGGGCAGAGAACGGCACCTCGCCCCTGCGCGCCTTGACGCTTGCCTTGGCAGGCACGCTGGGCGTTGGCAACCTTGTGGGCGTGGCGTCGGCGATATGGTACGGCGGTGCGGGTGCGGTGTTCTGGATGTGGGTCAGTGCCTTTGTCGCTATGGCACTCAAATATGCCGAGGTGGTGCTGGCTGTGTCGCACAGACGCACCGATGAGCGGGGGAATCATCGCGGCGGTGCGATGTACTACATCAAGGATTGCTTTTCGCGCCTGAGCTGCGTCGGGGTGGGCAAGGTTCTGGCGGCTGCCTTTGCCGCCTTGTGCGTCATTGACGGTCTTTCCATGGGCTGCGTGATCCAGACCAATGCCATCGGCGGTGTGTTCGAGGGCATCTGCGGCATCCCACCGCTTTTGACGGGCGGCGTGCTTTGTATTGCCACCTTGATCATCATGCTGGGGGGATCTGCGCGCATCATGAAAGCCACCGATTTTCTCGTGCCTGTCATGACGGGCGGCTTTGCGCTACTCAGCATTGCGGTGCTTGTGCTGCGCGCACCGCTCATTCCGTCCGCGCTCAAAAGCATCTTTTCTGCCGTGAGCGATCTGCGCTGTGCGATAGGCGGCGTGGGCGGCTTTGCCGTGGCAAGGGCGTTGCGCTACGGCACGATGCGCGGGCTTGTTTCCAACGAAGCAGGCTGCGGTACAGCCCCGATCGCGCATGCCTGCGCAAATACCGACCATCCCGCCAAACAGGGCTTCTGGGGCATTTTTGAGGTATTTGCGGACACCTTGGTGCTGTGCAGCATGACCGCGCTTGTCATTTTGGTCAGCTACGACAAGGTGATGATGTACGGTGACAACTCGATTATGATGACCGTGCGCGCTTATACGATTGTGCTGGGGAATTGGTCGGGCTATTTTCTGTGCGCCATGGTGCTGTTTTTCGGCTTTGCAACCGTGGTGTGCTGGGGGCATTACGCGCTGGAAGCCTTGTCGTACCTGACAGAGAACAGGGGAGTGCGCATTGGGTTTATCTGCGTGTTCTCGCTTGGCGCGGCGGTGGGCACTGTGGTAGCACCCACCGCACTGTGGCAGATAGCCGATCTTGCCATCGGTGCCATGACTCTGATCAACCTCGCGGTACTTTTACTGATGCAGGGCGAGGTACGCCGCTGGACGGTGGACTATTTTCAAAAGTCTTAGCAGATCGAATCAGCTCCAAATAAGGTACAATAAAAATTGAAATTTGCTTTTTGCAAATTTCTACCGCAACATTTCGCCTATGGCGAAATATTTCACTTGCGCGAAGCGCAAATTTCATATTTGCAAAGCAAATATTTCACGTTTCGCACAGCGAAACATTTCACTGCAATGCTTGCATTGCTCAGTTATACATGCCGTTGGCGTTCATATAAGCGTACAGCATCTCGCCGTGCTGCTGCTCCTCGGCTTGAATGTGGCTCAGCATCTTTCTGGCATCGGGGTAGGAAAACTCAAACACGCAGGTGTTGTAAAGCGCGGACGCGTGCTTTTCGGTGGTGAGCAGGTCCTGGCAGATAAAGGCGTCTGCGTCCTTGTCGGCAGGGCTTGCGTACTGTGCCGCGCGGCAGTTGGACTTATCGGGCGCGGGGATCTGCGAGGGCACCTGACCGAGCGTGCCGCCCTGCATCTGCGTCAGCGTTTTAAGGTGCTCCTGCTCGGTGGCGGCAATGCCCGAGAGCAGGGCTTTGAGTTCGGGGGCTTTTGCCTCGTTTGCATACTTCTGATACTTGGAAACGCAAAGCTGTTCCTCGCCGATCATGTCCTTGAGCAAACTCGATTCTTTGGGTGTAAGTGTCATAAATAACCTCCGTATTATCGTATTTGGGTACACGGGAATTGTTGACACAAACGGGGAGGGCTATTCAACGAAGATTGCTTACTGTAAACGACGTTGTTGGTTTTCTGATTGATTTGATTGTAGGGGAGGATATTATCCTCCCGCCCGAAAAGGATTTATGAACGTGATATTCAAACACGATCTGTCCTCATCGCGTGCGGGAGGATGATATCCTCCCCTACATTTGTATTATTTCGTTTACCAATTTTTAGCTAATGGATCAAAATCCAATACTGAATACCGTATTGACTCTCTCAAACCCGAGCTCAAACGCATCAAATCCGCCATGTACATTCGCGTATTCATCAAACTGCGCATCTTCAAACGGGATATAGCCTCGTTCCATAATCGCATTAGTCGCTGCAAGATACAGATATCTGATCGCTTCTTGGGGCGCACCCGGCAAGAAAGGCGTATGGATACAGTTGCTTAAGCAGAATCCATGCGTGCTCTGCAGCCCGTCATACGCAATGGCAAGCAACTTGCCGTCCTTGAATACACCCATATACTGCTCAAGAGGTCTTTGCGAAAGTGGCTGCTGCAAAAGGTTGCGAATCCCATAACCGCCCGTTCTTTTGAAAACCGGATCGGGGTGCTGAGAAATCAACTCCTCGACAGCGTCAAGGTCCTTTAATTCCAATGCGTGAATATCATACTCTTTGGCGGCCTCCGGCAGCACAAAAGGTTCTCCGAAATACATGGTTTCCGGATGTGCTTTCAGGCTCTTGTAAGGAATACCCTCCAGTGCCTTTTCCACGTCCTCCAATTTCACGTCGGTATCAAAAATACAGTCAATATTGCCGGGTGACAACTGTATAAGTGTTTCGACATATTCTCTCAGCATCTCGATGTCATTCAACACCAATGTCAAAAGCGGTTGGTCGTAGAAATTATCACTGGTCACAAAGCACCCTTTATCCTGCATACTGCTATTGGATAACACTTTGGAGCCATTGAATGCGATGGTAACTGCCGTAAACCCATAACGTTTTGCATCTTTTTCCAAAAGCCAGTCTATGGCATCATCGGCATTGATCTCCATAAAATCTGGCAGCGTATGACGAAATTCCGCAACTGCGGTCGCATTCAGCTCGTGATCCGCCCAGACAAACTGCTTGCCCCTCATGCTCTCGCGGTATTCGCTCGGTGTCTTTCCATATTGCTCCTTGAACGCACGGATAAAGCCCTCGTGGCTGTCATATCCGCATTCCAATGCAATAGATAAAATATCGGTATCAGACAGACGCAACAGCCTTGCCGCCTTGTTCAAGCGTCTGAAACGCGAATACTCCATGACGTTAAATCCGGTGTGGTTTCGAAAGATACGGTTGAAATAATCAATGGAAAATCCCGCGTTTTTTGCTACCTCTTCAATCGTGGTTTTTCCGGAGCCCAACTTATTGATATACTTTACCGCGTTTTTGATCAATTCGTGATTTTCGTTATGACTCATAAAAATCTCCTTTTCTCAAATATTTTCCTCGAGGTACGTTTGCATTTTATCACACCAAATTGCATTTGTCTTGACCAAAAACGCTCAGTTTCAAATTGCTTATCGTCATTATAACAATTTTTCTTGGCACCGTCAAGAAGGAGCGTTAGAAGGATGGCTCTCACTCACCACAATCGCTTCTCTCGTTTTGGCTTTTGACTCGCTAAAAACTCGATCCGCTGCGGTGGGTGAAATTCATCATACGGACGCTCCTTCATGTCTTACATTCAAAAAAAGGCAGGAATCTGTTCGCATACGAACAAATTCCTGCTGCTTTTTAGGTTTATCGCTCCATCGGCTCTTTCCTTATATTAAAATAACTTTTCCCCAAGGATTTTCGCGCTCTTGACCAGCGGTCTGAAGGTGATCCACTCGCCGCTGCCGGGGCAAAGGCGGTAGCGACCGAGCAGGCAAAGGATGTACCATGCCGCCGTCGTGCCCGTGTCCTCGTCACCGGGGAAGCCCTTTTCAGTGGGGTTAAACGCCTCTTCGGTCAGTTTCTTGACCCAGTATTCGGTCTTTTCGGTCTTGCCGAGCGCGGCATACAAAAAGGGAAGATGGAACGAGGGCTGATTGGAAATCGCCATCTGCCCAAAGTCCACCAGTGCCATCTCGGTCATTTCGTGGATCTCAAAGCCATATCCCATGACGCGATAACGCGGCGGTGTGGCAAACAGCTCGTCCAGCTTTGCGATCAGCGCGTCCTTGCCGCCGTAAAGCGCTGCAAGTCCGTGTACGTCATGGGGCACTGCAAACGAGTTTTGCCATGCGCTGCCCTCGGTGTATTCGCCGCCCCACGTGCAGGGGTCAAAGTCCTTTGCCATGTTGCCGTGCACGTCCTTGCCGCGCATAAAGCCGCTTGCAGGGTCAAACAGATTCTTGTAAGATTCGGAACGCTTGTCGTACTCGGCAGCAACGTCGTTTTTGCCAAGCACCTCTGCAACGCGGGCAATGCACCAGTCACCGTAAGCAAAATCCTGCGTTAAGTTGACCGACTCGCGGTGCTGCTCGCGCGGCACGTAGCCGTATTGGATATATGCAAGCGCACCGTTGCGCCCGTATCGGGGCTCTGCAGCCTCGTGATTTGCATGGTAGAGCATGCCGTCCAGTGCCTGCTCCCAAACCTTGCGCGAGCCGATCCCCTCGACAACTGCCTCGGCAATGACTGCGTCGATCAAGGTACTGGGCATACATCCCACCTCGCCCATCGCGGTGCAACGGGGCAGCCAGCTGCCGTCGGTATAGTCGGTTACCAAGCCCGCCAGAATCTCGGCATACTCTTCGCGTGCAATCAGTGAGAGCAGGGGAAACTCGGTGCGGTAGGTGTCCCAAAAGCAGTTATTGGTATATCTTACGCCTGCCTTGACGCTGCCGTCGCAGGGCACGTAGTGCACGGGGCGACCGTTCTCGTCAAGCTCGTAAGCCTTATGCGGGAAGAGGAAAATGCGGTACAGGCAGGAATAGAAGGTGCGCAGCTGTGCATCGTTCTGTGCTTCAATTTCAATTCTTGATAGCTTTTCTTCCCAGGCGTCCTGCGCCTTTTTCATCAGCTCGTCAAACGCCAAAGTCCCGCACTCGCGGTCGATCGCAGCGTCTGCCATTTGTTCGCTGATATAGGAAATGCCGATGCGTGCTTCGCACGTGCCGCCCGAAAGGGCAACGTGCATGCAAGCCGAGCCGCCCTCGCCCTGCGCGTAGGTGCGTGTCGTTTCTACGCAATCGCCCAAAAAGCGCACGGCAATATACGCCTTGAAATGCTTGGCGTCCCCTTGGCTGATGCCGTCGGTGCTGCCGTACAGCGTTGATTTTTTCGTGTCGTAGTGATAGGTGTAATTGCCGCCGACGGGTAAGAACGACAGATAGGAAGGACGACTGTCGCCAAAATGCAGACGCAAAGCCGCGCAACGCTCGGTGGGCGTCAGCTCAAAGGTGCAGTTCGGTCGCATAAAATGCATGCGCAGATAGTGCGGTGCAAGGACAGAATCCTGCGTGCGCACGCCCGACCACGCTCCCGCACCCGTGCTTGCCACGCAATCGTTTTGCGGTGTGAGCAAGAACGCGCCAAAGTCACCGATCCAAGGGCTGAATTGATGCGTCAGGCGCACGCCCTCGGCAAATTCATGCTCGGGGTGATAGAACCACGCGCGCGTGACCTCGGTTTGGGGGCAAAACGATGCCATACCGAACGGTAGCTGCGTCAAGGGCAGGGTGTTGCCGTACGAGCGGCGCGGGTGCGACGCCGTGCCCATTTTTGTATTGACAAGGGGCAGATAGTTCATGCGTATCTCTCCTTATTTTACTGTATCAGCTTTTCAATATACTCCCAATATGCGGAATCCTTGAAATAATACTCGATGCTTTCGCGGTTTACAACCTTGAAATTCAGGTCGTTCTCGGTAGCCATTTCTTTGAGGTGGCAGGCAAAGCCGTAGATGCTGCCGTACTTTTCAGTGAATGCGGAGTTGAAGGAGTTGACTGCCCCGAACATGGGAATCTTATGATCCTTGGCAAGATGCAGATACAGCTCCAGCCCGTTTTCCTGCGAGAAGGTCAGCTCGTACAAGGGGATCTCCTCCCAGACGTAAGAATCGGTCTTGAAGAACACGTAGGTGTCCAAGCCCTGCTCGGTCATGACGTTGCATACGTTGGGTGCGATGATCATGCTGCAAAGCAGCAGCACGCAGCACACGATGCCCGCAACGTAGCGCGCAGGCAGCTTTTTCTTCTGCCCCGGCACGGATTGTTCATCCTCGTCAAAATTTTTAATACCGGGTTGGAAGAGCAGGAATATCACTTCAAGCAAAATGAAGTCCGCAAATATACAGTACACGAACAGCGGCATGGTCATCATGGCAGGCGCGTCACCGGCGTGAATGCGCAGCACCATAGGTGCAAGGCTGCCCGTCAGCACCAGTATGCAGAACAGCGCGGCTATGACAGCCAGCGTGCCCAGCACGATATAGCCAAACCCCATGCTTTTGATTGCTTTCTTTTTCTTCATCATAACACGCGCATGGAGCTGAGCACGCACAGCTTGTCCGCAATCTCGGCAGCCTCGCGCTCACACAGATCGGTGGTAATGACAGAAACGTAAGAATCCTTTGCAAGCACGTGCTGTACGCGCTCTCCAAGCACCTCGGTTACCTTGGAAAGGGTGCTTTCAAATCTGAAATAGCGTGCGCAGGTATAATCTCCAAAGTCCGCTACATCCTCGGCAGTCGCATTTTCAAAATACGGATGCTTGACGCTGCCGCCGACAACACCGTGCGCCACGTCAATGATATCACCCACAACGGCACTTGCGGTGGGCAGCTTGCCCGCACCGGGGCCGTAGAACATGACCTCACCCACCATGTCGCCCTTGAGCAGTACGCCGTTAAATACGTCCGAGATGCCCGAGAGGGGATTGCTGACGGGGACGAATCGCGGGCTGACCAAAGCCGTGATCTTACCGTCCTTGACGTCTGCATGCCCGATCAGCTTGATGGCATAGCCCATTTCTGCCGCGTCGGATACGTCGGCGCCCGTAATGGCGGTAATGCCCTCGGTGTGAATATCGGCAGGGGATACCAGCTTGCCAAAGCAAAGTCCGCACAAAATGGCGGTCTTACGTGCTGCATCCAAGCCCTCTACGTCAGCAGCAGGGTTTGCCTCGGCATATCCCAGCTCCTGCGCCTTGCGCAGCGCGTCCGCAAAGCTGGTGCCGGATTGCTTCATGCTTGTCAGAATATAGTTGGTGGTACCGTTGAGAATGCCGTTGACCTCGCTGATGCGATTGGAAGCAAGATCCACGTAAATGGAACGCAGCACGGGAATACCGCCGCCCACGCTTGCCTCAAACAGGTACGACACGCCATTTTTCTCGGCAAGAGCCAAAAGCTCGGTGCCGAAGTTTGCAACCACTTCCTTATTGGAGGTCACCACACTCTTGCCCGCCTCCAAGCATGCCTTGGTAAAGTCGTAAGCAGGGTGCGAGCCGCCCATCATTTCCGCAACGATGGCGATCTCGGGGTCGTTTACGATGATACCGAAATCATGGATGACGCGGTCTGCAAAGGGACTGTCCGGAAAATCGCGCAGATCGAGAATGTACTTGATCTCCACCTCGTCACCGACCTTTGCACGGATCAGATCCTTATTTTGTGTCAGAACCTCGGCACAGCCGCTGCCGACCACGCCAAAGCCCAGTAATGCTACCTTGATCATGAGAAAATCCTCCAAAGTTTGAGTGCTAATAATATATTACTCTATATCATACCACAATTTTTTTGAAATTGCAAGAAAGGGGGTTGATAATTTACAATTTTTTTGGTATAATCTTGGCAAAGCTTGAAGATGAAAAAGGAGGCTTTACATGGCTTCGCCTATTGGAGATAAGAAAAACGTAAAAATATTCGTGCTGTATCTGATGGAAAATATCGGATATCCCATGAACTTTTCAACCATTAACGACGTAACGCTGCAAAACGATTACGTGATGTATTTAGATTTCGCCGAATCATTTTATGAAATGCTGGACAACGACCTGATCGTTTGTGTCGGACAAAACGATGTGGGGGACGATCTGTACGCTGTGACCTTTAAGGGCAGATGCGTGGCAGAGGAGCTCAAGAGTGACCTGCTGCCCAGTATCCTGGATCAGAGCCTGCGCTGCGCGTTGCGCTATCTGGACTTCCGCAAGAGAGGCGTGCGCATCTCGACCAACATCGTACAGAATCCCGATAAGACCTACGACCTGGAGTGCAAGATGTACGAGAAGGAAGAGGTCATCATGTCGGTGATGCTTAAGGTGGACAGCAGACTGCGTGCAGAGCGCATGGCGGACAATTTCCGTGAAAATCCCGAAAACATCTATAAGGGCGTGACCGCGCTGGTGTCGGGGAACGTAAATTACCTTTTCCCATAAGGGATTTCGCGCTTTAGCCGAGTGCGATTCCTTGTGAATTGTTACAAAGTTTTGACCCAAAAATGACAAAAGTCACAAAAAAGCTCCCGCGAGCGTTGCACTATGCTCAAACGGGAGCTTTTGCTATTGTTAAACGTGCACAAAAATCTCGCGTGAAAATTTCACTGATGTGATAATTCGACAAAATTTACTCTTGACAATGGTATTTTATGTGTTATAATAATATAAGTACCACTCTATCTATGGCGGTGAAAGCATGAGCAATTCTAACCTGAAAATACAGCAGGATGCAGATCTTTGCGATCTGCTTGACGCTGCTCGCGCAGGGGACCAGCAAGCGTACGCGCTGCTGCTTGACCGTTATGCGCCCATGCTGCAAGCCATGGTCAGCAAATATGCCGCTCCCGGTATGGGAGACGCAGATTTAGAAGATCTGCGGCAAGAGGCAAGCGTGGTATTTTGCAGTGCAGTACAGACCTACGACCCTTCCCGTCAGGGTGTGGAGTTCGGTTTGTATGCCAAGATCTGCGTCGGTCACGGATTGGCGTCCGCTCTGCGCACGTTTCGCAGACAACGCCGCGAGGGTCTGCTTTCCTTGGAAGGGGAGGGCTTGATCGAGCAAAATCCCGGGCTGCTTGGCAGCGAGGCTTCGGTTTCCGAGGTGCTCATAGACAAGGAACGTATGGAGGCTTTACAGCTGACCATTCAGCGTGCGCTATCTCCTTATGAGAGCCGCGTATGGTGGATGTACGTTTCGGGAGCAAGCACGTCGCACATCGCAGGGGCGCTTGGAAAGGATGAAAAGTCGATTTCCAATGCGATCTATCGCATCCGCCGCAAGCTGCGGCAGGTGCTCGGACAAGGGGACAACCCGTAAGGGTCTACCATAAATAATCAATACCAATCACAAGCGAGGTAAAAACACATGTACGAAGATGAAGTAAAAGTTGTTGAAGAGTTTGCTGATGAAACTCTGGTTTGCAAGGAATGCGGCAATGAGTTCGTATTCACCGCAGGCGAACAGGCTTTCTACAAGGAAAAGGGATTCCTGAACAAGCCTAAGAGCTGCAAGGCATGCCGCGATGCTAAGAAGAACGCAGGCAAGCCTGAGCGTCAGTATTTCATCGCAACCTGCGCAGAGTGCGGCGGCGAAGCAAAGCTGAACTTCCAGCCCTCCAACGACAGACCTGTTTACTGCAGCGCATGCTTTGAGGCAAGAAGAGCAAAGTAATGCACTGATCGCGCGTATCATCATTTATTAAACAGGAAACATAAAAAATCTTCGTTTTATATCTGATATTACAGCCAACGGTCGAAGGACGCGGGGGGAGGGCAAGGCATGGC
>JAZOVZ010000027.1:0-56692 GCA_045658965.1 Eubacteriales bacterium | reverse complement strand
CTCTATCCTATCATTGCCATACAGTTGTACGGTAATTTCACCGACGGTCAGATGCCCCGTAGCGGAGGCGTACTCGAACTCAATATCACCGATCTTGCCTTGGCAGTTGTATTCGGCATCGGCTTCGTGTGCTTGCCATTTGCCTTGGGTCATCGCCTTATGCAGCACATCTGCCTGCTCCTGCGTCAAGGTGATCGCGCATTCCTTGCCCGCAGCCTCGGTAAAGGTGGGCAGCGCGTCAAAGGTAATATTGGGTCGGGTAGGCAGGGTCACATCGAAGCGTATGCCCAGAAAGCTATGGCTGTCGGGGTCATAAACCAAGCTGACCGTTCTTGTTGCGTGCGGGTAAGGATCGTCTTCGGCTATGATGCCTTTTTCAACGGTGCATCGTATGACGTAGTTATCTGTGTCGCAGACCAGATCGATCGAGACTTGATATTTCTGTATGGTGCTGGAGAAGCTGTTCAAAGCCGATCCTGCCAGCGTGACCGTACCCTCTTTTGCAAGATACTCCAAAGCAGTCTGCTCGTCAACGCCCATTTTGATCAACGCCTCTAAAATGTTATCCTGCTCGGTGATGCCCATGGGTAGCGTCATGCCGTCGGGAAGCACCGTGGCGATCAAGGCGTAATTGAAAAATCTAATCCATCCGTATTGAAGCGAGGTTTGTGACAGGCTATATTGAAACAGTAGTTGTTCGCCACGAGACAAGGCTCCGCCCTCATTTTGAATCGGGTTACCATTCATGCTTCCGTCCGTGCTCCAAACCGACATCTGCTCCATAATATTTGCACCTTGATAGGTGTAGGAGTCCCAAATGCTTTGCAGCTCGGTGCGATCCTCGGAGGTATGCGCCAAAATGAAGTCCTCAAATGCTTTTTTGGCTTCATCGGCTACATAGGCGTATATCATGGTTATGACGTTTTCAAAGGTTTTGCTCTGCTCGCCAAAGCTGACGATCAAGTCATACGCGCCAAGCTCCGCATTCTCGGGAATGTCAAAGGTATAGGTCACCTCTCGGCTCTCACCCGGGGCAAGGCGGTATTGGGCAATCTCGTTGGTGCTTTCGTGCAGCTCGGGGAATATCTCCGTTGCTACATAGATATTTGATTTTGCCAACAGCTTCGCCTTGGGGATGAACTCGCTGTATGAGCCTTCATATACGATGTCCTCGTTTGAAACGTTGGTCATGGTGACCGTGACCGTGAAGAGATCACCGCTCTTTAAGCGGACGGGTGTTTCGGTAAGATCGTGCGAAAACTCCAGCGTGACGGGATCGTGAAAGGCAAAGGACACGTTCTGCTTCATCACGCCAAAAGAGCGCGCAAGCGTTTTTTGCAGGGAGTCAAGCAGCGCCTCGGAATTGGGATGCTCACGCAGGGCGGTGGAAAGCTGCACCTGTACCTGCCTTTGGTTCTCGGCGTCAGTCGTCCATGAAACATCCAGTAGCTCGGCATTCTCGTCCAATCCGTTCAAGTGTTTCCACGCCATGAAAACATTTTCGGTGCTGCCGGGCAAGCGCACGTATTCGCGCTTTTGCTTGCCGTTTTCGACGTAGTAGATCCATGCGTTTTGCTCTTTGAATGCGATTTCCGTACCGTCGGAGGGGGAAGTCAGATAGTCAAGCCCCAGCGTGGTGGGGATAAAAGGGATAACAATCAGCGAGGAGCACAGTGCCAATACCAACGCTGCAGCCACGGCAGCGATCAGGGCGCGCCTGAAGATCGGCTTTTGGCGCATGGGCACGCTCTCTTCTGCGCGTGCGATCAGCGCGGGGTCAATTTGACCGAGTAATTCTGTGAATTTCTGTTCGTTCATACCGTATAGCCCTCCTTTTCAAGAAACTCGCGCAACGACATGCGCGTGCGGGAAAGGATCTTTTTGACGTTATTGACGGTCAGCCCGTAGCGTTTGGCAACCTCCTTGATGGGGTCAAAGTGGTAGTAGCGGCGAATGAAGATGTTGCACTCGCGCTCGGGCAGCGACCAAAGAAAACGGTCGATGGCGACAAGCATTTCGCGCTCCTCTACCTGCGTGGCTACGTTGATGCCGGAATCAACGACCTCATGTATCTCGTCAAACGCCACAGCCACCTCACCGCCGCCGCGCGAGGATCGCGTATTGTAACGGTGCTTGTCAAGCGAGATGTGGCGCGTAATGCCGCCCAAGTATTGTCCCAAGCGGTCGGGGCAGGCGGGCGGAATGGAATTCCATGCGCGCAGCCAGGTATCGTTGACGCATTCCTCGGCATCCTGCATGTTCTGCAGTATGTTTTTGGCAATACCAAGGCAATACGTGCCGTATTTTTGGCTTGACTCTGCAATGGCGCGCTCGTCGCGTGCAAAGTACAGATCCAGAATGTCACGGTCTTGCATATGCTTCTCCTTTCGGGAAAATTTGTCTCTCTATCCTTTAAGTCGTCGTTTCATGGCTATAGGTGACATCATTATAGCATGTTTTTTGAAAATTCGCAAGAGAGCGTCATGCGTGTACGGTCAAACACGCATTGAGCCATGGATCTTGCGCTCTCCCCCTTGCGCGTTATATTTCGCAGCATTTTTACCCGTGGAATATTTCATCCTTGACGAACCCTCCAAAATATGGTACAATATCAATAAAGTGAAGCAAAGGACGGTGCAATTATGAGCGAAAAGACAAAGCTGACCGCAGGCGCGGATGAAAAGACCCCATCGCGTGCACAATATTTTTCGTGGATCAATAACACCAACGAGGGTGCTACCGAGGCGCAAACGCTGATCAATCTGGAATATTTCAAGTGGATGCGTGATACCTATGGCATGCAGCTGGATATTTACGCCTGGGATGCGGGCAACCTTGACGGCGCAAACGGTACGTACGAAACGCTTGATGGCGCAAAGCTGTCGCGCCAGTACCCGAACGGATATGCGCCCGTTGTCAAGGCGGCAGCCGATATCGGCGCGCGCATGGGCGTTTGGATGGGTCCCGACGGCTATGGCGAGGACGAGCAAACCGCCGCGGCACGCCGCGAGCTTTTGGTGTCTCTTTGCCGCGATTACCATTTTGCGCTGTTCAAGATGGACGGCGTGTGCGGAGAGCTGCGTGAGGACGTGCGCAGAAACTTCTGCGAGGTGCAGGCAGAATGCCGCAAATATTCGCCCGATCTGGTGCTGCTCAACCACCGCCTTGACCTTGGCGAGGGCGATAAATACGCCACCACCTTTCTTTGGCAGGGAGCGGAGACCTACGTGGACATTTTTTCGTATAATCAGTGCACCGCACCGCACAACCGCGCATTCATTTTCTCGCGCGGCACGACCGACGGTTTGCGCCGCCTGACCGAGGACCACGGCGTTTGCCTGTCCTCCTGCATGGATCGCTTTGAGGACGACCTTGTGTATCAGGCATTCAACCGCAATCTGATCTTAGCCCCCGAAATTTACGGCAACCCCTGGCTGCTGACCGATAAGGAGCAGCCCAGACTTGCGCATATCTATAATCTGCACCGCAGACTCAACGACATTCTGGTGGACGGCATGCTGCTGCCCGAGGAAAAGTACGGTGCGAACGCAGTTGCACGCGGCAACGACAAAACGCGCGTGCTGGTGTTCGGCAACCCCACTTGGGAGGCAAAGGAATTCCGGATCAAGCTGGACGACGAGATCGGTCTTGCGCCTTGCGCGTCGGTCACTGTGATTTCGCATCATCCCGCCACCTACAAGGTGGGCAGATATGCATACGGTGCGACCGCTAAAATTAAGGTCGAGCCCTTCCGTGCCGTGCTGCTTGAGGTGTGCGACAGTTGTGCCGCGCCCAAGCTGCTTTGCGATCAGCCGCACCGCGTGATCGGCAAAAACCGCTACGAGCGGGTGCGCGAGCTGCCGAGCATCAAAAAGCTGGGCACCACCGCGTCTGTTGCAGTTCCCACGCATGCTGAAAAGCTGATCGAATCCACGCTGTTTGCCATGAATAACGATTCGCTGGAGAGCCGCTGTCAAAAGCGTGCAGGGGACACCCGCATCTCGCAGGTCAAGGCAGCGCGTGACGCCTTCTTTGCACAGGACACCTATATTTTGCGCGGCTGTGAGTCGGCTTACGCCTTTGACGGCAACCCCGATACCTTTTTTGACGGCAACTCCCGTTTTTTGTGGGGCACCGGCACGCGCATTGACGGCGGATGCCTGCGCGTGGATTTCGGCAAGGTGATGGATGCAGACCGCATTGAGATCGAATTCTTTGCACCCGATCAGCCCACCGATGAAGCTCCCGCACAAATTTTCCCCGAGTATCTTGATTATTCTGCCGATCTGCTGGCTTGGCGCGACGCAGGCAAGGGGACTTATGCTGAGATTGGCGAGATGAGCGTTGGCGTGGTGCGCAACTATACGCATGATATCTACGAAAGCCTTGGCAAGAGAATGGTGCTGTCCTTTGCGCTGGACGGTGGCGTGCGTTACGTGCGCGTGCCGGGCCCCATGGATCGCATCATCCGCATCTCGCTTTACAAAAACGGCACAGAGCTGCAGCTTGAAAATCCCCATGCCAATAACCTGATTCCTTCCACCAAGGATCGCCCCGTGATCGGTGCGCAAAAGGTGACGGTCAAGGTTGACCGCCGCGATTGGGTCCCCGGCTCGTATCTGTCGGTAGCCTTGGAGGGTGAGCACGGCGTGGAGGGCGCGTATGCCGCTGTGGAAATGAGCGGGGATGCGTTGGGTGCTGCCGAGCGTGCCCCCACCTATCTTGCAAACGTGTGGGAATCTCGCGTGATCTTGATGGATCACCACTACACCTACTACATTCCCGTCACCGAGGAAATGCTGGATCAAGAGCTTACCGTGTGGCTGCTGCAGGTAGATGCCGCGCACACCGACTATACCTCGGACGTATATCTCTGCCCGCCTCTGTTGGATTAACAAATACTTGGAAAGGAACAGATTTATGAAACTCAACTACAAACGCGTGATCCTTGTCGGTATGGCGTTTTTCCTGATCTCTGCCTTTTGGCAGGCGTATGATGCCATTGTGCCGCTGATTCTGACCAACCATTTCGGTCTGCCGCAAACCGCTTCGGGTGCGGTCATGTCGATCGATAATATTTTAGCAGTGTTCATGCTGCCCCTGTTTGGCGCGCTGTCGGACAAGGTCAACACCAAAATGGGCAAGCGCACGCCCTTTATTCTGATCGGCACGATCATTGCCGTGGTTTCCTTCGTAGCTCTGACGCTGATCGATAACGTTCAGCTTGCGCGCGTTGTTGTGACCGATATTCCCGGCTTGAGTGCAGGGAAGGAAGCACTGGAAGCTGCATTGAAGAATGCAGACTCTGCAGCGGCAAAGAGCATTGCCGAGCAGATCTCGGCTCACGCTACGCTGATCTCACAGAAAACGCTGGATATCACGCTGGCAAATCCGCTGCCTTTTATCGGTTTTATCGCAACGCTTTTGGTGGTGCTGGTTGCTATGGCAACCTTCCGCTCTCCCGCAGTTGCGCTCATGCCTGACGTGACCGTCAAGCCTCTGCGCTCCAAGGCAAACGCAATCATCAATCTGACGGGTACTGCGGGCGGTATTATCGTGCTGGCGCTGGGCATGCTGTTTGCCACCGCTAAGAATCCTTATATGCAATATACCGGCTACGTAGTGGCTGTGGTGGCTGTCATGCTGGTTGGCTTGATCGTATTTATGCTGAGCGTCAAAGAGCCCAAGTGGGCTGCCGAGATGGAGAAGGATTCCATTCGTTTGGGGCTTGAGGAGGCACCTGTCAAGGATGGCGCACCCAAGCGCAAGCTTGCAAAGGCAGAGCTGATCTCGCTTCTGCTCATTCTTGCATCGGTTGCGCTGTGGTATATCGGCTATAATTCCATTACAAGTAAGTACTCTGTCTATGCAACCAATATTCTGCACTTTGACTTTAACCTGACCATGATCGTGGCGCAGGCTGCGGCGATCGTGTCGTATATCCCCGTGGGTATTATCTCGTCCAAGATCGGACGCAGAAAGGCGATCCTTGGCGGTATTGTCATCTTGGCAAGTGCGTTCCTGATCGGTCACTTCATCGAGCCCACCACCCCCTCGTGGATCATGTTCCCGATCTTCTCTTTGGCAGGCATCGGCTGGGCAACCATTAACGTCAATTCCTTCCCCATGGTGGTCGAGCTGGCAAGCGGCGGCGACGTGGGCAAGTACACGGGCTATTATTACACCGCGTCCATGTCCGCGCAGATCGTCGCGCCCATCGTGTCGGGTGCGCTCTACGACCTGATCGGCATGCGTCAGGTGTTCTTCCTGTTCGGTTGCGTATTCGTGGTCTTCTCGTTTGTCACCATGTTCTTTGTCAAGCACGGCGACGCCAAGATCCTCGAAAAGAAGAGCGCGCTGGAGCATTTGGATATTGATGATTAAGTAAATGCGTATTGTAGGGACAGGCGTCCTTGACTGTCCCGCATACCCGTAGGGGCGATTCAAGAATCGCCCGCCCCCAGTAGGGCGGGGGCTTGCTCCCGCTGCCATAAAAGGAAAAACCGCTCTTTCGAGCGGTTTTTCTGTATTTTATTGTAATGAGAGCAAGACCCGCATCCCACAATGTGTCATCCTGAGCGAAGTGGAATTTCGCAACGGGTTGCGAAATGGAACGAAGTCGAAGTTTTGCGAAACGCAGCAGAGCGGAGTGAAGCAAAACCGACGAGGTCGTGCGAAGCACGGATGAGGAAGGGATCTGCGAACGGTTTATGACACGCTTGCTCACACAAAGTCACATTGGAATGCAATCGGGTTGGGATCACTGCGAAAATGTAACAAAGGCTGAGCAGACATTGAGGAAAATCATCGGAGATCCCGCTCGCTCGCCTTGGCGAGCATTCGCGCTTTTGCTCTATTCCGTATCCTGCTTGCGCGACGGATACTCCATGCCGCAAAAGTTCGACTTCGGGCTACGCCCTGCGCTCAGGATGACACGTAGGGGGGCGAGCATTATTCCACGTTGATGTATCCACCGAGAATTTCAGCAACCGTTTGGGTATCCTGCTCGGAAAGGGTAGCCTTGAGGTTCCCGATTTTGGCGTCACCCCAAGCGGAGAGGTAGGCGATGGTATAGCCGCCGATCTCAAGGGTTGTTTCATATACGGCATCATGATCCCCGAAGCTATACGTAAATTCCGCTCTTTGGAAGATCTCGCGCAGCGTCTGTGCGTCCTCTTCTGTTAATGCGCCGATGGGAGGCTCGCCTGCAGGGGTTCTGATCAGCTTGACCTCACCATTGCCGAAATTCGGCTTGATCTCGACGATGCGCTCAAAATACGCGCCGTTGTCCGTGAGCAGAACGCCCTTGTCCACGGCATTTTTGCAATCCACGATAAAGCCCAACGCATCTACTGCCTGCTTGTCGTTATAGGCAAACAAAATATCTTCGAGCGGCTGGGGGGCTATATTCATGGAAAAGTCCATTGTGCCATTCAGCTTTTCGTCCACAGCCGCGCTATGCCCGTAATACGTGCCTGCATAGTAGATGATGGCGTCGTATTCTTTTGTGCGCATACCTATGACCGCATCCTGCAGGGCATTGATACAATCCTCGGTGTAGTTATCCGCGTACCAATAGTGCTGCGTGGTAAAGAACAAGCCGTTGTCATAACCTACCCGTTTGCCGTCGCAGTCAAACCACAGCAAGGGCTCAAGCTCAACGCTTCCGTCATGCCATTCCGCGCTGTTGAGCGCATGCGTGATTTGCAGCGCAACGGACATGGGTAGGTAATATTGGCGCGTACTGCCGTCAGGCGCTTCTATAAACGAAATATTTTCAAAATTGGGCTGATAGTTGCCCTTGGTGACGATCTCGTTAACAATCAGGCGGTGTTCGTTAGAAAGAGCGATATATCCGCCGCTGTCTGCAAGAACGCCCGCGCGCGTGCTGTAGCTAAATACCATTCCGTTGCTCGTGATGCGGTAGTCAAATTCCACGTCCACGCCGCCATTATTCCACGTGCCACCATAGCCGTAGAATATGTCGATCAGCGTTTGCGCGTCCGCATCGTCCAGCTCTCTGTCGGGATTTTCATATGTGAGCGGTGCAACCGTGATGGGTGCAGTAAACGCATCGGTGGAGAAGTTGCCAACGCCTGCCTTGACTAAGAAGAGTTGGGCGATCATTTCTGCGTGGGAGTAGATGATGTCAAGACTATATGCGGGATAATTGCTCGAAGAGAGGACGGTCAGTGTACTGTAACGCATGATATAGTTGCCCTCTTGGTCGCGCGTGAGGTAGAGACCGTTATTCCCAAGATAGATCTGCTGTTCGTCGCCTATTTCCAGGCGAGCAATGATCTCTTCTGCCTCAAAGTCGGTAAGTCCCATTTTGCAAAGCGAATGGTAGAGCGTGTCGGCAAAGGTAATTCCGCACGGTAAACGCATGTCGTCCGGAATCTTCTTGGCAACAAAATAATTGTTGCTGTTGCCGTTTGGTAGAGTCTTATATCCGTATGCGAACCACTGGGAGCCGTGTTCTTCACCGCTGTAGCCCTCGGCATAATCGAATCGTGCTGCAGTCATGATATCAAAGAGATTCATGCCGGTAAAGGAAAGCTGCTCTACGGCTTCGCGGAACTGCGTGGGGTCGGTGGTGCAGAAGCCGTATTTGAGCATAAATTCTTGGAATTCTGCTGCGACGTCTGTGGGGGCGAGGTATTCGCCTATCACGTGCACGGCTTTTTCAAAGACGAAGTCTTGCCCGTCAAACGTAACGAGCAGATCGTATTCACCGCGGGCTGCGTTTTCGGGAATGGGGAAGGTATAGGTGATCTCGCGGCTCTCGCCGGGGGCAAGGGTGAGGTGCGCTTCGTCCTCAGTGAAGGGGCGAATTTCGTGCTCAATGACGGTATTTCCCATGCGCAGCGTTGCGTCGGGCACGAATGCGCTGGACGAGCCGGTATAATGAATGATCTCGTCCGAAATGTTGGTCATGCCCACCGTGATCTCCAGTGTGGATCCGCCGGTGGCAACCACAATTGCGCTGCCGTCTTGCAGGCTGTGATAGAATTGCAGCGTGCCGACAATGCCGACCTGCTCACCGTCGATCAGAATCTTGACCTGCTCGGGGGCAACCCCTGCGTACTTGGCAAGTGTATCGATTAGCGACTCGATCAGCGCGTCGCAGTTTTCGTAAGACGTGATGCCTGCCGAGATCTTGGCGGTCACGATGGTTTGCTCGCCTGTCTTGTCAAGCATTTGCAGCAAAGATTCCCACAGCGTGTCGGGCACGACCGTTGTGCTTGACGTCGGCTCGGTGGTCACGGTGTAGTCCAGCAGCTGCACCTCGTTGTCAACCGTGTTGAGGTGCTTCCAGGAGGTAAATACGTTTTGCGCACCCTGCGGCTGCTTTACCAGTTCGCGCTTTTGCTTTCCGTTTTCGTTTACGTAATACACCCAAACGCGTTCGGGCATGCCCTTGGAGGGCTGGTAATCCAGCTCCAGCGTTTTGGGGATAAAGGGAATGATGACTGCGGTCATGCACACAAGCAAAGCAAGCAATGCGGCGGCAGGGATAATCAGCAGCCGCGTGCGCCTTTGCCGTATCTTTCGCCTTTGCAGGTCTTGTTCAATTTGTAACAGACGCTCAACCGCATCCACGTCGATGTAGCTGATGCCGTCTGTGAATAGTTGTTTTTTCATACTTGATAACCCTCACTTTCCAAAAGCTGCCGCAGATCCTGCTTGATGGCGGCAATCTCTTTGTTGACCGTGGATTGGCTGCACCCCAGTTTTTGCGCAATTTCCGTAATGGGGCGGCAGAGGTAGTATCTGCTCATAAAAATGAATGCCTTACGGTCGGTCAGCGTGTTGACGAAAGCGGTCAGAATTTCGCCCAGCTCGCGCGACTGTTGCTCGGTATGAAAGCTGTCACCGTCCGAGAGCATGTCTCCAAGCTCTGAAAGGGAAGAGACCAGCTCGGCAGGGATGCGCTTTTGCCTTGTGTTTGCGCGGTAGCGGTTAATGGCGGTTTTGCGCATGATCGAGAGCACAAACGCCTTTAAGCTGTCGGGGCTTGCAGGCGGAATGGAATTCCATACGCGCACGTATGTATCGTTTAAGGCTTCCTCAACGTCCCGCGCGTCCTGCAAAAGGTTTCTTGCAGCACTCAGCAGCTGCGTGCGATAGGCGCGGTCTGTTTCCTTGATCGCGCGCTCGTTGCGCTGCCGGTAAAGCTCTATGATCTCTTGATCGCTCAGCGAACTGTTTGTCCTTGATTTCATAACACACCTCCTTTGGTAAGAATTGAAAAGGCCCTTCACTTATAGTAGTCAACAAACGCCCAAAAAAGTGTAAAGGATTTTGGAAAATAAGCGAAAAATTTTTCATATTCCGACAGGATGGACAGAAAAAACGCCTATGAGATTATTATAGCATAAAAACCGCTCGAAAGAGCGGTTTTTCAAAATTTATTAAACAATGCTTGTAGGGGAGGACTATTTGCAAACAAATCCATCCTCCCGCCGGCGTTAGATGTCGATACCGATACCCAAACGGATACCCGATGTCATTACCGGCGGGAGGCTAATAGCCTCCCCTACAAAGAAAAGGGTTGGGTTTACCATACGTAGCCGCAAAAAACTGTTTTACTCTTGAGCTAATATGCCTCCGGATTTTTTCAATATCGCGTTGACAATAAGTCTGTCTTGTTCGGAAAGTCTCAGATAATGCTGGCTGTTGAACAAGATACCTTCGCTGACGCTGTAGCTGTAAGCTTTTTTCGCGATCGTGATTCCGTAGTCGCGATCCAAGCCTAATAGTGCACCTTGTTGCCAAGGACCGCCATTGAGTATGGTTAGCAATTGATATATATCCTCCTCATTCAGCTTATATTCTATGTTCGATATGGAATAAGGGGATACTGTGATCGGACCGCTGAGGGTATTTGACGATTGGGGACGTTCAATCAGATTTTCCACAAATATCATTTGCTCTTGCGTCAGCTCCAGCGAGTGACGGTTGATCATAAAATAGCCTTCTGTGTAATGCAGCGTATAATCGCCTATCCGGCAGGAAGAGCCGGGACCCTCATCATATACCGGAATTTCATTGACCCACTCGCCATTGTTGAGAATATCCAGCAGCTTGGTCGCGTCTTCGCCCGAGATCACCAGATCTACCTCTTCTCCAAGGATATAGGTGAAGGTCGGCGTGCCCTCAAATATTCCCGGCTGTTTTGTTTGGGCATTTGCTTCAATCTTGAAATGGGTAAACGTACCCGTGTCGGCTGTATAATACAGCTTCACGGTGTATATTGTGGATTGTCTGCTGCCGTTTTGTCCGGGCACGATGACCGCTTTCGTGTTGGTGTATGCGATCACCATATAGTTGCCGTCAAATTGCAACCAAACACCGTTTTTCTCATAGCCCGAAATTAAGACGTCCTGTCCCACATCGATCACCTGCTGTGCGATGCTGCTACTTACCCCAATATGGAACAGTGCATCGATCAGCGAGTGGTCGAGTCTGATTCCGCAGGGGAGTTCCATGCCGTCGGGCAGCACCGTAGCTGTAAAGACGTTTGTTTGTGAACGAATCTGGCTGTCCAATTGGAATGTCGCATATTCATAATTAAACAGATCGCCACGCCAGATATCACCCTCGATATCACCCGAAGAAACAGATGCACCTGCTTGGATCATCAGATCAAACACGCCTGTGCCCTGATATTTCAAGCTTGCCACAGCCTGCTTGAACTCTGCGGGATCAGCAGAGGAAAAGCCGTATTGCTTCAAGAATGCGGCAAAGTCACTGTATTCAGTTCCGGTTGTAGTAGAGTCAATCACCTGCACGGCTTTTTCAAAAACGAAGTCCTGCTCACCAAACGTGACCAGCAGATCGTATTCACCGCGGGCTGCGTTCTCGGGAATGGGGAAGGTGTAGGTGATCTCGCGGCTCTCACCGGGCGCAAGGATGTATTTCTGATATTCCTCGGTCATGGGGAAGTCCTCATGCGCAATCACTGCCGTGTTGCCCATAGTGAGAATGGCACTCGGTGCAAACGCCATCCACGAGCCGGTAAATTCAATATTCTGATCGGACACGTTGGTCATGCCCACTGTGATCTCCAGCTTGCTTCCTGCCGTGACGGCAAGCACGAACGCGCTGCCGTCTTGCAGGCTGTGATAGAATTGCAGCGTGCCTGCAATGCCGATCTGCTCACCGTCGATCAGAATCTTGACCTGCTCGGGGACAACCCCTGCGTACTTGGCAAGTGTATCGATTAGCGACTCAATGAGTGCGTCATAGTTTTCGTAAGACGTGATCTCGGGAGAGAGTGTGGCGGTTACGGTTTTCAGCCCGCCCGCAAGCTCCTGCTGCAAAAATTCCCACAGCGTGTTCGGCACAACCGTTGTGCTTGACGTCGGCTCGGTGGTCACGGTGTAGTCCAGCAGCTGCACCTCGTTGTCAACCGTGTTGAGGTGCTTCCATGAGGTAAATACGTTTTGCGCACCCTGCGGCTGCTTTACCAGCTCGCGCTTTTGCTTTCCGTTTTCGTTTACGTAATACACCCAAACGCGTTCGGGCATGCCCTTGGAGGGCTGGTAATCCAGCTCCAGCGTTTTGGGGATGAACGGCACGATCAGCAAAACAGACACAAGCATGACGCTCAACAGCGCAGCGGCTAAAACAGAGAGGATGCGTCCGCGTCTGCGCCTTGCAGCGCGCCGCGCGAGCTCCTGCTCAATTTGGAGCAAGCGTTCCACCGCATCGGAGTCAATGCGTGCAACGCCGTCCGAAAATAGATCCTTATGCATCATTTCAAATAACCCTCGCTTTCCAAAATCTGCCGCAGCTCTTGCTTGATGGCGGCAATTTCCTTGTTGACCGTGGATTCGCTGCACCCCAGCTTGCGCGCAATTTCCGCAATGGGGCGGCAGAGGTAGTATCTGCTCATAAAAATGAAGGTCCGACGGTCAGATAGCGTGTTTGTGAATTCGCTGAGCAGCTCGCCCAGCGCGTTTGCCTGTTGCTCGGTGTAAAATGCGTCCGAGTCGGCAAGCATGTCGTCAAGATCGGTCAGGGAGCTGACCATTTCGGACGGTATGCGCTTTTTGCGCTTTGCCGCCTTGTAGCGGTTGAAAGCGGTGCGACGCACGACCGAGATCAAAAACGCGCGCAGCGAGTTGGGGCAAGCGGGCGGAATCGAATTCCAAACGCGCACGTAGGTGTCATTCAAACATTCCTCGCAATCCCGCATATCGTGCAGGACGCTGCGTGCCACCATGAGCAGCTGCGTGCGGTATTTTGCGTCTGTTTCCTTGATCGCGCGCTCGTTGCGCTCATTGTACAGCGCAATGATCTGCCCGTCGGCAAGATGACCGTCTGTCGAATGCTTCATAAACACACCTCCTTTGATGAGAATTGAAAAGAGCCCTTCACTTATGTAGACAACAAAATTTTGGAAAACTGTAATGCATTATGAAATTTTTGCAAGAGAAAATTCTGCAGTCAGCCACAAATTGAAATGTAGCTGCTCTGCATCGGTTTCATATTCTGCGGGGATCAGGATATCATAGTCGCGTATGACCTCCTTGCAGGCTACCTTTGCCGTTCCGTCGTTGAGAGTGACCGTGCAATCACTGTGCAGCTCGATGGTGTGTACATCCTCTGAAAAGACATAGGTTTGTTTGGTTATGCCATCATCCACGGTAAAGGAGGTAGCGTTGATTTCGGAGAAGTCCAGGTAAACTAAGGAGTCATCGGTGTTTTTCTTGATGTGGATCACATTGCCCTCGGAAGAGCAGAGCAGGGAGAGCGAGATCGGCTTTTGCTCGCCCTTGCCTGCGTAATGATCGCCCGCCCAGGTCATCTTGGGGGCATAGGTCTCCAGGGCATTCTTGGCGTTGAGATCGTAAATGCGGTATTCAGCTTCACCGTTTTCATCCAGCACGTAAATCAGCGCATCGTCAAAAGGCAGGAGGGCAATACTCTGTCTGCCCTGCAGGTTGACGCTGGCATCATGCGAAGAAAGGCTGACCGCTAAAAACAGCACAAGTGCGATGGAAATGACGTGTACGGCACCCTCTGCAGGGGAAACCTTGTGTTCTTTTTTACGAATGGAGCGCCACAATGAGCGCAGTGAGAAGTGGGACATGGCGGGTATGGTGCAGACTGCGACCGGGAAAATGCCGAGTGCAAAGACCGCACCGTATACCTCGGCTATATCCAGCCCCAACGCCGAGACAGCAAGCAATATGACGGGTATGATGACGGGCATATGGAGTGCGATTGCCAAAAGCTCACCGTGCCACAGAGAAAGATCGTGCTTGCGGCAAAGCGTGATGGCAAGCTCGTTTGCCATGAGCAGAATGCCGCTGAATACGAACAGGTAGCTTGCATCGGGCAGCACGAACGAGAGCACGATACCAAGCAAGGCGTGCAGATAAGCAAAGGCGCGTGTGATATCGCGGTGCTCAAGTTCCAGCCATTTGGTGGCAAAATGCGTTACGAGAGCGCAAGTGCCCAGCGTCAGAAGTCCAATGCCGATGACAATGGTGGTATTGGAGTAAGTGACGGTGCCGATCATGTGAAAATCGATCACACCGGCCAGCGCAGCAATCAGTGAGAACAGGTAAGAGCAACCCCAGGCAAGCACTGCACTCCAGGCGATGCCCGCCACCAGCACCACCAAGGCTTCTGCGGTCTTGCCCGCGTTCTTCTGCTTGCGCCACAGAGCTGAAAGCAGAATGTTGGCTGTGAGCATGACGATCAGAATCGTTGCCGTGATGATGGCAGCGGCATGATTATATACTATGGTAGTGATATTGAGGTAAGAGAAAAAGATCGCGGATTCTTCGGTATCGTACAGGCTGTCAAGGTCGTAGTTTGCCAGCTTGTCGATCAGTGCGTCCACAATCTGCGCCTGCTGGGAAAGATAAGTGAGTTTGACATTGTCGGGATTGTCGTTTTGCGTGTGATAGTTCTCACTGCCGAGGATGTTGGCAACGTTGAGCCCTTGATAAGCCTGCTTAAAATTGGAAAAGTCTGTGTTGGTGTGCATGGCGTCGTATACCATGGTGGCAATAGAGCAAGTAAACAGGCTCTTGTTGATCTGCGTGAAAAGCTTGACTGTATTGTAGTTGTTGGCAGAGGTTTCAAACATGATCAGCGTGCCCTGTGTACCGCGCGACTCCAAGTTAGTGCCAAAGCGGATACGGTCGATCACGTTGTCAAAACCCTGAAATTCGTTCATCAGGGCTCTCGATCCGCACAGTTCGAATTCTTCTCCATTGACAAAGCAGAATACCAGATCATGTGTCAGGCTGTAACCGTTTTCCATTTTGTCAAGATAGCAGCGGATTGCCTCCAGCATCACCGAGCAGGCAACACCATCGTCGGAGGCACCTTGACCCATGGGAACCGAGTCGGTATGCCCCATGAACATGATGGCCTGATTGCTCGGATTTTCCGCATTGGCGGGGATGTGGACGATCACGTTTTTGAGATGACGATTTTGGAATCGTCCTGCTGCGTCGGAAGCCACGAAATCCTGCACCAGGTATGCGGGTACGTTTGTTACGTCCCCCTGCACCACACCGTAACGCTCCACCTCGGAAACAATGTAGTCAAGCGCTTTTTGATTCGCCTCCGTGTCCACAATCGATCGCGGACCGTTTTCCGAAAGCTTTTCCACGTGTGCCAGGATGTTGTTTTGATTAAATTCGGTATCCTGCCTGACCTCGTGCGCATCTGCGATTGATAGGGCAAACATGACGCACAGTGCAAGGGACAGCAGAATAGGAATGATCCTGTTGAGTGTTTTCATAAAAGATCTCCATGTTTTTACCATATATCAGTTCGGAGCAGACTTGCGCATTTTGGCAAATCTGCCCCGTGTTCGGTATGATCAAAGCGAGGCTTCGGTACATAGTCAGCCTGTCTTGCCCGCTTTGTCGGTTGGTGGCGGCAACCAATAAGGATCAATCAACAAAACCGTATGGGCGAGAATTTCGGCAAAACCGAAATATGCGAGCGCCCGCTACTTTTGCTATTAAAATACCGTTACTTCCTTGGCAATCGTATAGAACTTGCCGTCGAAAATCTCTTGCTTAAGAGCCAATTTGATGGGCGTTTCGCCCTCGAACATGCCGATCGCTACCTCGTACTTGCCTGCGGGAACGTCACGCAGGTCGGGGCGCAGGGTCAGGGTCTGCTTTTGCTCAGGCAACCACGTGCGGTTGTCGGTATCGGTATCAAGCACGTATTCGCTGCCGTCCGCGCCGCGAAGTCTGATCTTGAGGTCATATTTGCGGTACGCGCGCGCCCAGCCGCGGTTTTGCACGTCCAGCGTGACGACGTTGTGCGCCGAGCGGTGCAGGGCAGGCACGGTCGCGCCCGTCACGAAATACCAATATCCAAGGCGGTTAGCGCAGTATTCGGTCAGATAGTATTCGTTTTTGAGCCACGTGCGGGGATAGCCGTGGAATCCCGCAAAGGTGGCGTGCGTGCGCTTAAAGGCTTCCATGGCGGTCAGACCGTCGCGGAAGTGATCGTTGTGGTTGTGCACGTAGCCGTAGTGCTCCATTTCAATGCAAGCAGGGGCATCGGGGGCAAGACGGTCAAACGCCCAAGGCGCGCGCAGGGTGTCGTAATCGTTGACCTGCGTGTAGTAGTTGCAGCACACCGAGTCGTCCTGAATACCGAAGCAACGCTCGCTGGCGTAGTCCAGTACCTCCTGCACCTCGTCCTGTCCGTGCGCAATGCGGCAGCAGATGTGGTCGTCGTTGCAAAGCACGGGCGTATCGGGGAAGTATTTTGCGTGCAGATCAAAGTGCTTTTTGACCACCTCGGGCGGAATGATGATGCCCGTTGCGTCGGCAGCCGTGTGACCCTCGCCCCACGTGCCCATGGTGCCCACGTCAATGCACTCGATTCTCGGGTCACCGTTGAATTTCTCACCCATGACAGCCAAGAATTTTTCCAGGCAAGCAAGGAAGATGGGATCACCGTACTCGGGCTGGATGGTGCCCGAGGGCATGCGATAGCCGCGCGCGCCTTTCTCGTACACGTAGGCGGGGGTGGCATAATTCATGCGTGCTTCGCCCTCATAGGAGCAGATGCGCAAGGAGAAGGTGTAGCCGCGCGGGCCCCAGAGGTTCATGATCTCGTCAAGGTAGGAGAAGTCGTAAACGCCCTCCTCTTTTTCAATGTCGCCCCAGTCAAAGCGCAGATACAGGTGGTTGAGTCCGGGGAAGTCGGAAAGATCGTCCGCGGGGTCTGCGTGCTGCGGATGGCGGTAATTATCTCTGCCGTAGCCGTTGTCGATATAGTGCCAGAACCAGCCCTTGTGGGGGTTCTTTAAGACGGTTTTGTCATCCACAAAGGGGCGCAGATCGATAAAATCGGGGCGGGAAAGGGGATGATCCCACATGCCGCACATGGTTTGCGAGCCGTCGGGAGTGGGAGCGGGGCAAAGATTGGGGTAGAGCTTATTTGTCATATCCGTGCCTCCTTTCAAACGCCGCGCACGTGCGTGCGCGCAATGGTGTAGTAGCCGTCTTTGAGGTATTCTTGCTTGATGCCAAGCTTGATGGGGTTGCCCTTTTCAAAAAGACCAATGCAAACGTCATAGTCGCCCTCGGGCACGCCGCGCGCGTCCACGCGCAGAGAGAGCGTGATGGGTGTATCAGGCTGCCAGGTGCGGTTGTCGGCAATCAGGTCGATCTCGTAGCTGCCGTTCTCACCGCGCAGGCAAAGGCGCAGGTCGTATTTAAAGTAGGCGCGTGCCCAGCCGCGGTTTTCCACGTCCAGCTCAATGCGGTTGTAGGCGGTGTTTGTCAGCTCGGGAATGCAAGCACCTGTGATAAAGTACCAGTATCCAAGGCGGTTTGCGCAGTATTCGGTCAGGTAGTATTCATTTGCCAGCCACTTGCGGGGGTAACCGTGGAAGCCCGCAAAGGTGGCACGCGCATTCTTGAAGGCTTCCATAGCGGTAAGCCCATCGCGGAAATAGGATTCATACTGCGGCTTGATGTAGGTATAGTGTGCCATTTCAATGGCATTGGGCGCGTTATCGGAGAGGCGTTCAAACGCCCAAGGCGCGCGCATGGTATCGTAGCCGTTCATCTGGAAATAGTAGTCGCAGCAGATGGAGTCGTCCTGCACGCCAAAGCCGCGCGCGCGGGCGTAGTCCAGCATTTCCTGCACCTCGGCTTGTCCTTGGCAAAAGCGCGAGGCAATATGATCGTCGTTACAAAGCACGTATGTGTCGGGGAAGTAGCGCGCGTGCAGATCAAAGTGCGCCTTGACCACGTCCAAGGGGTAGACGCGACCGTCGCCCTCTACCGTATGCCCCTCGCCCCACGTGCCGAGCGTACCGATGTCGATGCACTCAATGCGGGGGTCGCCGTTGTATTTTGCACCGAATGCTTGCATGAATTTTTCAAGACATTCCATGAAAATGGGGTCGCCAAAGTCGGGCTGGATCTTGCCGTCCTCCAAAAGGTAGCAGCGCGCGCCCTTTTCGTATACGTATGCGGGCGTGGCGTGGTTGAGCGTTGCGTGTCCCTCGTAGGTGCAAACGCGCAGAGAGAAGCGGTAGCCGCGCGCGCCCCACTTTTCCATGATGGAGTCAAGATAGGAGAAGTCGTACACGCCCTCGCTTTTTTCCACGTCACCCCAGTCAAAGCGCAAATAGAGGTGATTGAGCCCGGGGAAGTCGGCAAGGTCGTCATCCTCGTCGTGCCCCTCGCGGTAAGCACCGCGTGCGTATCCGTTATCAATGTAGTGCCAGAACCAGCCCTTGTGCGGGTTGCGCAGGGGAGTCTTGTCGTCAACAAGCAGGCGCAGATCGCAATAATTCTTGCGCACGAATTTCTTGTCTGTCATAAAGCACAGGGTCTGCGCCTCTTGACCGCCGGGGACGTCAATGATGTTCGGGAAATCGGACATGATACTATCCTCCTTGTATGGTTTTCTTTGGTTTTATGATATCATACATATAGAAAATTGTCAATATTGAATAAACGAATTGATCTTGTATACTTGCAATTTGTTTGTTTGTGTGATACAATGAATACAATAAAACCGTTTGGAGGTTACAGTATGAGTCAAGCAAAATGGATCTGGTATCCCGGAGATTACGAGCTTTACCACAGCATCAAGCTGCATTCCCGCCGCGAGGAGTTCGGCTGCGAGTACCCCACCTTCTGGGCACTTGCCACGCCGTACCCCAACGTGCGCTTTTTCAAGAGCTACCATGCGGATACGGATGACGTGGTGCGCTTTGTCACGCGCGCCAAGGGGTACGTCATCGTAGATGACAAGCGGCTGCCGGTCAACGAGGACGTTGTGCTGCCTGCAGGAGATCACAACGTCATGGCGGTGCTGCTTGCCACAAAGGGGCTGCCCAGCCTTTACGTGGACAGCAAGTATCTCAAAACCGATGCATCTTGGATCGCCGATCACATGATCGTGACAAAGCGCGTGCCCGTAGGCTGCACGCCCGCGTATACCGATGCTGCGGATAATCCCGAGGAGTTTTGCTTCTCTTATAAGCGGCTTGATCCCGTCAAAACGGTCAAGACCGAGCAGGGAACGCTGTACGATTTCGGGCGCGAGACATATGCGCTCTTGCATATTGAGGGCGCGGATGCGGAAAGCGAGATCCGCGTGACCTACGGAGAGTCACGCGAGGAGGCACTTGACCACGCAGAGGCGCTGATCCGCGAAACGCTGCAGGGGCAGAGCGATTACGTGCGCCCCGGGCGCGCGTTCCGCTACGTGTGCGTGCAGGGGGCGGGAAAAGCGCAGGTGTGGGCAGATTACGAATACCTGCCGATCGACGACGTGGCAACCTTTACCTGCAACAAAAAGAACGTCAACAAGATTTGGGAGATCTGCGCGTATACCTTGCACCTCAATTCGCGTGAATTTTTCTTGGACGGCATCAAGCGCGACCGTTGGTGCTGGTCGGGAGACGCGTACCAATCCTACATGGCAAACCGCTATCTCTACTTTGATCCCGAGATCACCAAGCGCACCATCATCTCGCTTTTGGGCAAGCCCCCTTACGAGCAGCATATCAATTCGATCAACGATTATTCTATGTACCTCATCATCGGTGCGTACGAATACTATTTTGCTACGGGCGACGCGCAGTTTATCAGTCTGTACTTTGACCGCCTGCACGCGCTTTACGAGTTTATTACGGGCAGACTTGACGAGCAGGGTTACGTGTGTTATCGCGACGGCGACTGGATCTTTATCGACTGGTCGGATATGGACAAGGGCGGGCCTATCTGTGCCGAGCAGATTCTCTTATGGCAATGCCACAAGTGCATGGCGGAGCTGTGCGCTTTGGTCGGCAAGGACGGTGCGGCATACCGCAAGGCGGCTGATGCGCTGCAAAAGCGCGTGATGCAGGATTATTGGCGCGAGGAGCGCGGTGCGTTTATCGATTGCCATACCACGGGCAAGGAAAACGTCACGCGTCATGCCAATATCTTTGCGATCATGTACGGCTTTGTTTCGCACCGCCGCGCGCAGAAAATCGTGCGCTGCGTATTGGAAAACGATGCGGTGAAAGCTATCACCACGCCGTATTTTGAGTTCTTTGAGCTTAACGCACTGTGTATGATGGGCAGACTGAAAACCGCGCAGAAAAAGATTGAGTCCTACTGGGGCGGCATGGTGTCCTTGGGGGCAACCTCAATCTGGGAGCAGTATTTGCCCGAGCAAAAGGGAATTGAGCACTACGGCATGTACGGCATGAAGTACGGTTGCTCGCTGTGTCATGCGTGGGGCGGCGGGCCGATCTACCTCTTGGGCAGATATTGCCTTGGCGTCTATCCCACCGACATCGGATATAAGACCTTTGCGGTGCAGCCCGATCGCGGACTTTACCGTCACGTGGACGGCACCGTGCCGCTGCCCGAGGGGCACAGCGTGCGCGTCAAGATGGATGCGCATTCCTGCACCGTATACGCGACCCGCGCAGGCGGCACGCTGATGCTTGGCGGCAAGCAGTATGAGATCCCTGCAAACGAGGAGTTAAGCATCTCGTTTTGATTTTCACAGGGGTGCATATTTAGTTTGTGCAGGCAGAGGAGGAGCAAGCCCCTCCCCTACCCGGTATAGAGTTTAGATATTTAAGCGATAAATTAATATGACCGAACCGTTTGGCGGTAGGGGAGGGGCTTGCTCCTCCTCTGCCTGCACAAAGAACCTCCTTCTGTCGCATCCCAAAAGCTTTTTTATTTTCTGCTGTGTATCATTGCATAAAAATCTCCGCATACTAAACAAAAAAAGGAGATTTGCCATGATCGAACAAGATACCATAAAATTATTGCGCGAATGTGATGCGGGGGTCAAAATGGGCGTGTCGAGCATCAAGGATGTGCTGGATAACGTCAAATCTGACAAGCTGCGAGAAATTCTGATCGACAGCCTGCGCGAGCACGAGGAGCTGGATAAGGATATTCAAAAGGGGCTGGACGAGTTTGGTGACGAGGGCAAGGACCCCAATCCCATGGCGACGGGTATGTCGTGGATCAAAACCAACGTCAAGCTCATGATGCACGAGTCGGACAAGACCGTTGCAGACCTGATGACCGACGGCTGCGACATGGGCGTCAAGTCGCTTTCGGGGTACCTCAATCAGTACAAGGCTGCCGACGAGCGCAGCAAGGACATTGCCAAAAAGCTGATCAAGATCGAGCAAAAGCTGGCGGACGATATCAGAGGGTATTTGTAAAGAAAAAGGGGCTGATTTGCGAGACTTCTCATAAGGAAGTCTCGCAGTTTTATTCGCCTGCGGCGAGTGATATTGCTTCGCAGTGATATTCGGCTCACGCCGAGTGATATTCGCTCCGCGAGTTTTTAGGCGAATAAAATATCACTAAAGCCGCAGGCTTTAATATCACTGTCGCGTAGCGACAATACCACTCCGACGAAGTCGGAATATCACTCTTGTTTTCTCTGCCGTTTTGTGTTATAATAAACAGGGGCGAGGGCTTTGCCCTGTGCCTTTGTAATACAAAGGCGAAACCGGCGATAAAACATAACGATAAATAAGAATTTGTCGAACAGTACATATGAGCGAGGTGTTAGATATGAAGTATGAAATGTTGCTCACCATACCTGATGATGTGGAATATATGAGTGAGAAGCTGGATGCTTTTTACGATTCTATTGTCCCACCTTCTGAGCGCCCCTCTACTGAAGGCTATGTATTAAAGGTTTCTGACGAAAATGGCAATATTATCGGTGGATGTATTGCTTATGTGAACAGCTGGGACATTCTGCGAATCGATACTTTGTGGGTAGATGAGCATCATCGGAAATGCGGCCTGGGTTCAAAACTTCTCGAGAAAATTGAACATGTTGGCAGGGAGAAAGGCTGCTATCTATCAACGCTAGGCACTGGCGATTTTCAGGCCAGAGGATTTTATGAAAAAAATGGATATCAAGTATGCGGCACGGTAGAAAATTCTCCCAAAGGGCATGTTTCCTACTCTATGGCGAAACGGCTTGATTGTCCCATTCTTGGAACCGTGTCCAATCATGATGATGGGAAATTGCATACAATCACATTCGGAACAGAGGAAGACGGCGATTTTATCGACGACAAGCTGGACGAGTATAATTGCTCCCATGCGACGCTACCAAATCGCTATGAACGATTTGGTAAAAAGTTCGTAGACGAGCAGGGCAGCCTTGTTGCAGGTATTTTCATCAGAACTGATATCTATAGAACCGCAAATGGAACAGATGTCTGGGGTGCAGCAAATGTGAGTGTGTTGTGGGTCGAGGAGCGGTATCGAAATGAAAGATTCGGTTCGAAACTCCTTCTTGATATTGAGCGAACAGCAAAAGAAAACAGCGGTGATTTCATTCTTTTGGATGTACTGGACTGTCAGTCAACATTTTTTCTAAAACATGGATATAGAATCGTCGGTGAAATCCAGAATTGTCCCAGAGGACATCGCTGGTATACTATGAAGAAACTCCTAGAATGACAATTATTTTGTCAAATTCCAATTTGTCGAACAGGATCACATAAAATTACCCCAACAGACTTTGAAAATCTGTTGGGGTTATCTCTTTGTTTTCAGCGTATCAAATTTTGCTCTTACGGGTCGCCGAGGTAGCGAAGCGGCGACACGGTAGTGAATGACAGCCCATTCGCGGCTGTCAGAGCCGTGGCGTGACCGAGCCGCAGCGAGACCGTCGACCCCTACAAAAAAGAACCAGTGTCCTTATGAGAAGTCCGCTTTACTCAGCCTCTTTTTCAATCTTTTTCATTGCCCGCTTGAACACAAACGCGAACAATATCGCGGTAAAGGTGACCGCCAGCACGTCGGCAATCGGCTCTGCAAGGTAGACTCCCATCGTTTTATTTTCTGCCAGCGCGGGCACGATATAGATCAAGGGGAGCAGCAGCACGAACTTGCGCATGACGGCAACCGTGACCGAGCAAAGTGCCTGACCGAGCGAAACAAAGGTCATCTGGCAGGCGATCTGAATGCCGAACAGCACCATACCTGCGTAATAGATGCGCAGCATGGGGGCGGCAAAATCGGCAAGCGCGGGCTTATTTGTAAACATACCCACGAACACTTGCGGGCACAGCATGACCAAGAGCCACAGCGTCACGGAGTAGATCATGCAGGAGATCAGCAGCAGCTTATATGCCTTTTTGACGCGGTCTGCATTCTTGGCACCGTAGTTGTAGGAAAGAATGGGCTGCGCGCCCTGTGCCACGCCCTGCATGGGCAGCATGGCAAACTGCATCACGCTTGTCAGAATGGTCATAGCCCCCACTGCTACGTCACCGCCATAGGAGCGCAGCGAGGTGTTAAAGCAAATGGCGATCACGCTCTCGCTGGATTGCATGACAAAGGTGGCAAGTCCGAGTGCGACGCAGGGAAGCACGATGCGCGGCACGGGCAGCATGTACCCGGGGCGCAATTTGAGGTGCGTCTTTTTTCCAAGCAAAAAGAGAATGATCCATACGGTGGACGCTGCCTGCGAGAGCACGGTGGCAATTGCCGCACCGCGCACGCCAAGCCCCAAGCCGTAAATAAAGAGGGGGTCAAGGACGATGTTGGCAGCCGCACCGATGATGACCGACATCATGGACACGCGCGTAAAGCCCTGTGCCGAGATAAAGGCGTTCATGCCGAGTGTGAGCTGCACGAACAGCGTGCCGATTGCGTACACGCTCATGTATTCGGTGGCATACTGAATGGTGTTTTCACTTGCACCGAAGGCAAGCAGCAGGGGCTTGTTGCATAAGAGCAGCACGGCAGTTAAGATCGCCGAGATGATCAGCTGCAAGCCAAAGCAGCCACCGAGGATGCGCTCGGCTTTTTCATAGTTGTTCTCGCCCATGGCGATCGACGCGCGCGGTGCACCGCCCGAGCCGACGAGTGCGGCAAAGGCGGAGACGATCATGATGAGCGGCAGGCAAACGCCCACGCCGGTCAAGGCAAGGTCACCGTAGCCCTCGATGTGCCCGATATATATGCGGTCAACCACGTTGTAGAGCATGTTGACCAGCTGTGCCACCACGGTGGGCAACGCCAGCTTAAAGAGCAGACGCCCCACGGGGGCAGTGCCAAGAAATTCTTTATCCTGTTGCATAGCTGTATCCTTTATTGAAGTGATACTGATAGTATAACACAAAATCGGCAGAGGGACAAGCCCTCTGCCGAAATTCTTTGGGTTTCAATGACGTTTTACGTCAATTGGCTACAAATCTGAATGCCTTGACAAAGACTACGTCATTCTCGGTCGGGGAAGAGAAGTAGTCAAATCTGACCATGTGGATCAAGCCGCTCCAGAAATTGAGATCCTTCACGGAGATCTGCAATGTGTGATACTCACCGTCCGCGATCAGCGTGCCGGTCACAGCGGCTTCTGCTGCGGGTGCTTTGACGTCACCTGCGCAAAGGAAGAGCTGCGTTTCGTAAGACGACTCTGCATTGGTGGTGGGAATCATGTACTCGATCTCAATGATGCCGTAGTCCTCGGCGAAAAGCTGCTGTCCGCCGTAGTCAAAGACAAACGTGACGTTGGGGTCAGCGTCCACAGCCTTGAGCATGATCGCCTTTTGCTCCTCGTCAAAGCCGTATTCGGTGCTGCGGGGGTAGTTGATGGAGCTCATCCCGTCCTTGACGGAAAGATCCACAACTGCGTCTGCAGTCTCCTCGCTGTAGGGTGCGCGTGAAGGGGATTTGATATTAAAGCCCTCGTTGGTGCTAAAATCACGGTTCTGGGTAAAGACCTCGCGAATCTCTTCAAGATTGCCCGCTACCAGAAGATAGCTGTATTCGATCGGTTCAAAGGACTTGAATGCAATTCTGTTCAAGGGGGAAATATAGCTGCAGGGGTTGCCCTTAGCATCATTATCGCCCTTTTGACCCGACAGATAACGCATGGTCAGCACTCTGTCCACGTTAGGCACGTAAATACCGAGACCGTACTGCGCTTCTCCATTGATCATGGCAAACCACGTCTCGGTGTTGGGCTCCTTGAGCTGGATATAATGGCTTGCTTTGTCGGTGTTGGGGTCTACGTTGCTCCAATCGGTAATGGTGCTGAGCTTATCGCCCGTCCAGGGCTTGCCGCCGTCGTACCACACAAAGGTGTCAAAGCAGTTGACGGTATATACTGCGGGAAGCTCTTGGTCAAGCACGGGATGCTCCCAGCCCGAGAAATCGATAAAGCGGTTGAATACCTCGATGTAGTCGTCCTTGACCACGTATTCGTTTTCCATATAACTGGGGGTATAGGACTCCTTGAGCGGCCAATCCAAGGGCTGCGCCTTGATATAAATGCGGTCTTTTTCAATCTTGAAGTCAATGATACGGCTGTCGCGCTTGTTAGTGTCACCGCCCTGTACGGGGTTGTAGGCAACGCCCTCAACGCCCTGATAGCCGCCCTCTACGTATTGATCTGCATAGTAGAACACACCGTAATAGGATTGCTGGATGAGTCTGCCCTCGTCGTGCTTGTTGCACATGTTGGTGACGTCTTCCATGGGGCATTCCTTGTCCTCTACGTGGTTGATCGCACCGCCCCATTTGAGGTCAATGCCCAAAGTATAGCGGCTGCCCTCGATGTACTGCTGCGCCTTGGGAACGGAGATGGTCTCGGTCTTCAGATCGTACAGCATAAATTCCGCGTCTTTGCCCTCGCAGGTGTCCACTTGCATGGACTCAATGCTGCTGCCGTTTACCTTGATCATGAATTTCGGATTGACTGCGGAAAATTCCGTCTCTCCTGCTTCGAGGTAGAACACGTCTGCCAGCTGCGCACCCTTTTCGGTATAGGTCAGCGTGATCTTCATGGGCGCGGAGGCGAAATACTTGATGGTAAAGCGGTTGAATTCGCCCGCAAATTGGTCGCCAAATTGCATGGTAAGCCCTTTTACAAAGCCGAACGTATTGTCCTTTACGGCATCGTAGCCCTCAGCTCTGTAGGAAAGACCCTCTGCGGTCGTAACGGTGGCGTGATCCGCTTCGGTCACAATGCCGACGGACGGTGCATTTTGCTGCGTGTCGCTTGCGTCGGTGGTTTGCTCACCGTCCGAAGAGGGGGTGTTACAGCCCGCAAGCATGCAAAGCAGAAGCGGGAGGGTAAGGATCAGCGTGAGAATGGAAATAAAATGCTTCATATGATCTCCTTATATTTGAATGTTTGATTGGATCATTCTTGTGTGGGTGCGGGAGCGAACTTGATCTCGCTGATCACGGGCAGATGGTCGGAGAGGTACACGCCACCGCGGTCGTACAAGCGGATCTTGTAGGAAAGTGCGGTCAGTGAAGCGGAAGTGTAGAGCACGTAGTCGATCGGCTCTTTTGCGGGGTTGTATTTGCTGTCCTTTTCATCATAATACTTGGTCATGGTTGCGCTTTGTCCCTCGGGCATGTTGTCGGGGGCGTCATAGCGTGCGTTAGAGAAGGGGGAGTAGATTTTTGTACCGTCATCAAGCTTGATTGCATTGATGCCTACTAAGGTTTTATAAACCGAGTATTGTGTGCCTTCAGCGTTGACCGCTGCCTGATTGAGGTCGCCCGTCAGCACCATGGGAATATCGCCAAAGCGTTGCAAGAACTTCAGGATAACCGTGATCTGTTGCTTGCGCAGCGTTCTGCCTTCACTGCTGCCGAGGTTGTCAAGGTGCGTGTTGACGTGCACGTATTCCTTGCCCGTGGTCTTGTCGCGCAGATGCGCCCAGGTACAGATGCGGACGTACAGGCTTTCTTCAAATTTCGAGCCCTCCACATCGGGTGTGTCGGACAGCCAGAACGTGCCGCTGTCTACAAGCTCAAACTTGTCTGCGCGGTAGTAGATGGGATTTGCCTCGCCACCGGGCGTTCTTGCCTCGCCAACGCCTGCGTAGCTTTGGTTAAAGGCGTAGGTGTCCATCATGTCGCGCCACTTGGTGGTCACTTCCTGCATACCGATGGAATCGGGCTGATACTCGTCAAGCAGATCGCGCAGCATATCCATGCGGATGTCGGCGCGCACCTGCGTGCCGTTCTCGGTCTGTACGTTAAAGGACATGATCTTGGCTGTGTAATTGTCCGCGGTCTGCTCGATGACGGGATAGACGTCGGGGGAGAGCAGCGCAGTCGCCTCCTCGGCGGTTGCATAGAAGGAGATATCGCTGACGTAGAGCGATTCACCGTTTGCAAGAGCGGAGTTGGTCAGGTCAAAGCGGTAGGTAATGAGGTTCTTGTTATAAGAGGAAAGGTCAAAATAAACGTACTGCCAGTCCTCGGAGTTGGCAACGTATCTGTCCAGCTGACCGGTAATGCCTGCGCCGCTGGGCGTTTTGGAGCTATAGCCGAACAGGGAGAATACCTTGCCCGTTCTGCCCTCGCTGCGCACGCGCAGCACCATGTGGGGGTATTCGCGGGTGTCGACCGCGTCGTAGCCCAGATCCTTGATCAGCTGGGCGAGCTTGACGTAAATATAGGGGTCGCTGGCAGTCACGCTTTTGGGTGTTTTGGCGGTGCTCAGGCGCAGCGTGCCGTCCTCGGTCAAAGCAGCCTCGCACTGGTAGGGGCTGGTGAAATATTTGCTAAGCTGGATCTCGCTGCCAAGCTCGGTAAAGGAAAGCGAGGTCTTGAGCTCGCGCGCAGGAGGCTCGGTTTGCGCCTCTGTGGTTTGCTCTGTGGTTTGTTCTGTGGGGACCTCGGTCGTCTCTTGTGTCGTGTCCTCGGTGGGTTGCTCGGTTACGTCCTCTGTAGGCTGCTCGGTTGCGGGTTGCTCGGTTGTGCCGTCGGTTGTGGGTTGCGTGACGTCACCGCCGCCGGTGCATGCGGCAAGCAGAGGCAGGCAGAGCAAGAGGGCCGATACAAAGCAAAAGATTCTTGTGCGCTGCATGACGTGTTTCATGACAGGTACCTCCGTCGGATATATTACCTTTATTATATCCGTTCGAGGCATTTTTGTCAATAGAAATGATGTTTGGCAGGTAAAAATCCAAAAGTCCTATTGCAATTTTGCGCATTTTTCGCTATAATGACATGTGTAATATACGTAACGCCACTCAAGGGAGCTATTATGAGTCAGAATCTACATGAAAATCACCGTGAAAGAATGCGCAACCGATACATGATTGAGGGAGCGGACGGCTTTTCCTCGCACGAGCTTTTGGAAATGCTTTTGTATTATTCCGTTCCTCGCGGGGACACAAACGGCACGGCACACGCACTGATTGAGCAGAACGGCGGACTTTGGGGCGTGTTGAGCGCAGAACCCGAGGTGCTGGAGCTGACCGAGGGAGTAGGTGAGAAAACGGCAATGATGCTCTCGCTGATCGGTGACGTGGTGCGTCGCAGTGCGATCGAGCAGCGACCGATGCTGCCCAAGATCGATACCTGCAGAAAGGCAAGGGCATACCTTGAGCCGTATTATCTGGGATTGCAGGTCGAGCGCGTATATGCGCTTATGTTTGATAACCGCATGCATCTGATCGATTTTTATCACGTGTGTGACGGCACCATCAACGAGGCGCGCCCCATTGCGCGTGATATTTCCAGGCGCGCGCTGCTCAAGAATGCGTCTGCCGTGATCGTGGCACACAACCATCCCGACGGCTTTGCGATTGCCACTGCTCCCGATAGAGAGTTTACGGCAAAGCTGGAGCAGGCGCTGGCACTCAACGGCACCATGCTGCTGGAGCATTTGCTGTTTGGCAGCGGGGAGTGCATTCCGCTCTTGCAAAAGTATGCCTGCATGGTCCGCACCTCGCCTACCGAACAGGACGCCGACTCGTTCTATGAACGCTTTTATCAGGACATGTTTACGGGCGAGCGCACCACAGCCGAGCTGCTGGGGTTGGAGGAGCAGGGGATCTGACCGATGGTATGCCCTGTGAGAACGGGCGCAACTACCGAATAAGCCTCCGTGCCAAAGTCATTAAGTTAAGGAAAACTCATAGCGGGCACCCAAACGATGCGGGCACCCGCCAAAAAGGCGTCCCCCGGGGGGAAGCTGTCGCGCAGCGACTGAAGGGGAATGCGAAATCTTAGGCTTGAATTGTTATACCCGAACGGATATGCGCGCCGTTTAGTCCGTCACTCCCCTTCAGTCGCTGCGCGACAGCTTCCCCCCGGGGGACGCCTTTTTGACGCGCGCCCGCGACGCGTCACAATACATCCGTACAAAAAGCCTGCGTCCGATTGGACGCAGGCATTTTTAGCGTGCAATATTTTATTTCTCCACTTCCATCCAGCAGCCCTCGGCACCGATGCCGTCCTTGGGAGGGGTGAGGATGCCGCGCTCAATCAACGCCTCGACCAAGGCATCCACCATGGGAAGTCCTGCAAGACGGTTGGCAAAGAACCACTCTCCGATCAGATAATCGGGCAAGGTGTCCTTGATAAGTGCCGCAAGATTTGCCGCGATCGCTTCGGCAGCCTCGTCGAAATAGCCATTGTCCAACTTGTTCGTAACACTGTAAAGGCGTTCGCTGTCCTTGCTGTTGTTGACAAGGATTTTGGTGTAGAGCGTATTGCCCTTGCGGAGCAGATAACCTTGCTCGATTGCCTTTGCGGCAATCTCCTGCTCGTCCTCAGTCAAGGATCGAACGGACAAGCCATTAATGGCGCGAAGGGTCATGAGCATCATGGAATCGGTTGAAATATTGTGACCGCAGGAGAAATGCTTCTGAATGCGCGAGATGTAAATGTTTCTGATGAAGACATGCGAGTAGCCGCTAATATTCTTGGAAACGGCGCCGTCTAAGCCGCAACCGAAATACTTGCCGAGACTTTCAAAGCCGTAAACGCTGAAGGGGCGGTTGGGCTCGGGGTCAACGACATCGGCAAAATACTTGGTATTGAGCACGTTGGTGACGTGATCCTCAAGGGTGTGCGCTATCCGATAAATCTGCTGCCAAAGGATCAGATTGAGATCTACCTCGTGATTTAAGTAGGGGAACGCGAGATATTCTTGCTTGTGCTGCTCGATGAAATCTGCAATCACGTCAGCCACCATAGGCAGCTGTTGCTCGTAAAGCGCGATTGCCTTTTCCATGGTCTGCTTGTCAAAGAGCACGAAGTTGATGCCGTATCTGCCGTTCTCCAGGCGGCGAAGAAGTCCGTATTGCCCATTTCTGCCGCGGGTCAGAATTTCAAGCTCCTGCTCAATGTACAGCGTGGGCACGTTCAGCTCCGCCGCAATTTCGGATGCAGTCTTGGGGGAGCGGTGGCAAAGATGCAGGACGTGCATGGAAAGCTGACGCTCGAAGCCTTCGCGCGGATCACCCCAACCGGGGTCACCTGTACCAATAATGTCATAGTCGATATTGTCAAGCGTTACGGGTTTGTTAGTCTGTGTCATGTTTTCTACCTCATCTTTCAGTTTCTTTCTTGCCGAATACAGTCGCTGACGAATGGTGCCCTCGCGCACGCCCTGCTCCTTGGCAATTTGCGCAATCGGCTTGCCGTCCAGGTAAAAGGCGATCATGACCTCGCGGTAAGCGTGGGTCAGATAGGCGATGCGACGGTAGACGTCGGGCAAAAGCTGCATGAGCGAATCGTCCGTATCGTCCTGTTCCGAGGCGATCAAGGCAAGTGCCTCGTCGGGGGCCCCCATATAGCCGTAGGTGTCTGCTTGGCTGCGCTTTTTGCAGTAGTCGGCGTACACGTTGCGTGCCACACGCCAGATAAAGGCGTAGGACTCTGCGATCTCGCCGTCGGTATTTGCCGCCTTGACCAAGGCGTACACGATATCCGAGCAAAGCTCGCGAGCAGCGTAGCTGTCACGGGTACGCGGATAGCAATAGCCGTACAGCGCGTCCAGCAGCGCTTCGTCGATCATATTCAGCAATTCATGTTTTTTCATATCTTTCTCCAAGCTCTTGATCAATGCTTTCGGCTATATAGTCGGCAGATTTTTGAAAGGTGAGGTGGGGTTGGGATGTTTTTTCAAAAATTATTTTGGATAAACAGCTGTGAGAATGTAACGCGAGAAAACCCATTGGATTCGCACTCTCCCCCCGGCGCTTGGCACAGGGCAGCGCTTACCTTCCCCCCTCCCGGGGGGGGGCTTGTTTAGTAATTGCGCCTTTTTGTACGTATCGCTTTTATATACTTGTTTCACAGCGGTGAAGTTTTATGGCGAATAAGACGGCGTCCTTCAAAGCCCCCCTCCGGGAGGGGGGGAGGTAAGCGCTGCCCTGTGCCAAGCGCCGGGGGGAGAGTGCGAATAGAGGCGGTTTGCGAGCGTCTCATTCTTATGAACTCAACGAAAGAGTGCCGGATATCTTATCATCCTTCGCTCTCAATAAGCAAAATCTTCTCCCCGAACCCGCCGCGCGCCTCGGCTTTGTCGGCGCGGATGCGCTCAAGATCGGCAGGGGTGAGGTTTTGCACAGCGGCGCAGGCGTAAATGACCTCCAAGAGATCTGCAAGCTCCTCGGGATTGTGCGAGTCAAGGTACTCGGCAAGCTCCTCGCCAAGCTTTTGGTCTAATTTTTGCGCGTACTCTTCGTCCGAGAGAATGCGCGTTTTGCACGTGCCCCCCTTTTGCTCGATGATCTCGGGGATGCGGTCGCGTACCAATTTATTGTATATCATGTCAGCCTCCGTGCGTTTTTCTTTCATTATAACACGCGTGTGGGCAAAAGGCAAGAATTTTTGTCTTGCGTATTGCACAAGACGCGATTTTATGGTAGAATGAAAGCATCACATACGTAGGGGCGAACTGTGTTCGCCCGCGGGCGACCGCAGGTCGCCCCTACGGAGATGTATATGACAGAATGGAGGTGCACGCATGATCTTAATGGTTTGCATAGACGACGCGGGCGGTATGATGTTCAATCACCGCAGGCAAAGCCGCGACCGTGTGCTTTGCGCAAGAATGTCCGAGATCTCCAAGGACTCGGTGCTGCACGTCACGCCCTATACGCAAAAGATATTTGACGCAGCAACCCCTTTGTGCGTCAGCGATGCGCCGTGGCTGGCGGCAGGGCAGGGAGAATACTACTTTGCCGAGGACGGCGAGATCCCGATCGAGAATGTTGAAAAGGTCTACCTGTACCGCTGGAACAGAGCCTACCCCGGTGACCGATATTTTACCGCCGATCTTGCGGCACTTGGCTTTGAAATGATACAAAGCGAGGATTTTACGGGCTCATCGCACGAGCAAATTACCGAGGAAATTTACGTGAAGGAGAATTGATAGATGTTTGATCTCAAAAAACTGTTTGGAAAAGGTACGCTGACGCGCGCGCTTGCCGCGCTTCTGCTGGCGTTGCTGCTTTGCATTTCTGCCTGCGACGGGCAGGGAAGCGGTGTTGTTGACACCACCGCTACCGACACGTCTGCCCCTACCGAGCAGCAGACTACGGTAGCCGAGCCGGATACCGATGCTCCCACCGAGCAACCGACCGAGCAACCTACCGAAGAGCCGACCGAGCAACCTACCGAGCAACCTACCGAAGAGCCGACCGAGCAACCTATCGAGCAACCTACCGAAGAGCCGACCGAGCAACCTACGGAACAGCCCACCGAGGGCACGACCGAAGCGCCCACGACCGAGCCCGAAACCGAAACAGAGGAGCCGACGCCCGATTTCGATCTCTCGAATCTTCCGGCGTACAGCGGCAAGGATTACGTTGCGCTCAATAACAATATTCCGTGGTTTACCGCGAGCGAAAAGGTCACCGAGTCGTATGAAACGTATGGCGATCTGGACGCGCTTGGCAGATGCACGCAGGTCATGGCGTGCTGCGGCAGGGATCTGATGCCCACGGGTGACAGAGGCAACATCAGCAGCATCAAGCCCACGGGCTGGGTGCAGGCGCAGTACAGCATCGTCAATGGCGGTAATCTGTATAACCGCTGCCATCTGATCGGCTGGCAGCTCACGGGTGAGAATGCCAACGCGGAAAATCTCATCACGGGCACGAGATATTTCAACGAGAACATGATTCCGTTTGAAAATATGATCGCCGACTACATCAAGGAAACGGGCAATCACGTCATGTACCGCGTCACGCCTGTATTCACGGGCAACAATCTGCTTGCGGACGGTGCGATCATGGAGGCGTGGTCGGTTGAGGACGAGGGCGACGGCGTATGCTTTAACGTGTATATGTACAACGTACAGCCCGGCGTGGTGATCGATTACGCAACGGGCGAGAGCTATCTGGAAGCCGACGGTGGACCGACCACCCCCGGTGAGGAGACCACCTATCCCGATGATGGACTGCTGCATTTGATTTTGAACACCAGCTCCAAGCGAGTCCATAAGCCGGATTGCACGGGTGTCAAGCAGATGGCAGAGAAGAACAAAAAGGAGTTTGCAGGCACACAAGAGGAACTGGACGCCTTGCTGAAGCAAGGATATAAGCTTTGCGGAACGTGTCATTAAGTTGGGGCAACCGCTACCATACGGCTATCCCTCTCATGAAAAGTTTTTGATCGACCTTTTTTCAAAAAGGTCGCAGGGTCTTGGGGCAGCGCCCCGAGTCGCCTCCGCAGAGGCGAAATCTCTCCAACGCCGTTTTTTTGGTTCTTTTTTTGCGGCTACTTGCTCAAAAAAAGAACGGAAACAGTTTGCTCACATAAACAAAAAAGGAAGTTACTTTGCGTTTGTAACTTCCTTTTCTTTTACATTGAGATAATTCTCTCCGTTCTTTTCTTTGACACCGCTGGCGCACAGAAAAGAACCAAAAGAAACGCCGAGAGAAATGTTTCGCGCCTGCGGGCGCGACTTGGGGCGCTGCCCCAAGACCCCGCGAGCTTTTGAAAAAGCTCGACCAAAACTTTTCATCCTTTTGTGTGATGTTAATGCGTGTCCGTGTGGTGGGGTTTCGTTTTCTTTTTATGCTTGATTTGCTTTCTCAGGTCTGCCAAGGCGGTATCAATGCCGCCCACTGCGTCGATCAATCCGTATTCCACCGCCTCGGGTCCCTCGATCACCGAGCCTACGTCGGTGGCGATCATGTCGGGACGCATCATCAAGGTGTGGATCTCGTCCTCCTTTGCGCCCGAATGACTGCAGATAAAGTTGATAATGCGCTTTTGCATCTGCGAAAAATAGGTGTAGGTCTGCGGTGCGCCCACCACAAGCCCATTGATCCGTACGGGGTGAATGGTCATGGTTGCGCTGGGCACAATGAACGACCGCTTTGCCGCAACCGCCAAAGGGACGCCGATCGAATGCCCACCGCCAAGCACCACCGATGCCGTCGGCTTGGTCATGGATGCAATCACCTCGGCAATCGCCAGCCCTGCCTCCACGTCACCGCCCATGGTGTTGAGCAGTATGAGAAGACCGTCCACCTCGACGTCCTGCTCAATGGAGACCAATAGGGGAATGAGATGCTCGTATTTGGTCGACTTTTGCCCATCGGGCAGTATATAGTGCCCCTCGATCTGCCCTACGATCGAAAGGCAGTGAATGCGCTCGCCCGCCTTCTTTGTCACCACGCCGCCGCTTTCCTTTATGTTGTCCAGTACCTCGCTAAGCCCGTCTTTTTGATCCTTTTGTTCCATCTGTAACCTCCGTCTTGTGCCGATATTGACAGTATGCCCGAAAAATATCATGATATGCACAAGTTATTATTCAAAAAATCCCTTTACAATTTTGTTGGATTGTGTTATAATGTAGGATGATAATGGAGAAATCCGGTTTCATGCAAAAATTTAAAATTCAAATACATAAGGAGAAGTCATTATGGAAAACAAAATTCTGGTCGAAACCTCTGCCAGACACATCCACTTGACCAAGGAAGCCGTTGAGGTACTGTACGGCGCAGGCGCAGAGCTGACTGTAAAGAAGATGCTCAGCCAGCCCGGTCAGTTCGCTACCGGTAACGACAAGATCACCCTCGTTGGTCCTAAGGGCTCTTTGGCTGTCAGCGTGCTGGGTCCCACCCGTCCCGCAAACCAGGTAGAGCTGTCCTTCTCGGACGCACGCGCACTCGGCCTTGCAGGTGTGCCCGTACGTGAGAGCGGCGACGTTGCAAACACCCCCGGCGTTAAGCTGGTTGGTCCTTGCGGCGAGCTGACCATCGATAGCGGTGTCATCATCGCAAAGAGACACATTCACATGCGTCCCGAAGAGGCTGAAGCACTGGGCGTGACCAACGGTCAGGTCGTCAAGGTGCGCATCAATTCCGCACGTTCTTTGATCTTTGACGACGTGGTTTGCCGCGTCAGCGATAAGTTCGCTCTGGCTATGCACATCGATACCGACGAGTGCAATGCTGCTTGCGCATTCGGTGAGATCTACGGCGAGATCGTAGACTGAAAGGACAAATAAAGAGATTATGAAGATTTTGTTTCAAGGGGATAGCGTAACCGACGCGGGTCGAGACCGAAGTCAGTCCTCCGACATGGGCTTTGGGTACCCCAAGTACGCATCTGCAATGCTGGAGGACGCGTTTCCCGATATTGATTTTGTATTCACCAACTTAGGAATCAGCGGTAACCGCACCGAGGACCTCATCGCAAGAATGCAAAGTGATTTCATTGAAATACAACCCGATATAGTTTCTATTATGATTGGCATCAATGACGTGTGGCATCATTATGCCTTTTCCGGTATCTACACCTCAAATGAGGCGTTTGAGAAAAATTACACCACGCTGCTTGAGGAGATCAAGCAAAAGACCGCTGCAAAGATCATGATCATTCAGCCGTTTTTGATCGACGTACCCGATAAGCAGGAGCTCAAGGCAGAACTTGCAGAAAAGCATGCGATCGTCAAGGCTCTTGCCGATAAGTACGCGGATGTGTACCTGCCCATGCACGAGATATTCCATGCCGACGAGGCAGAGGACAAGACCGTGTATGCCGCTGACGGTGTGCATCCCACCGAGGACGGCGCGTGCCTGATCGCGCAAAAGTATCTGGAGGCTATCACTCCCTTAGTGGAGGAGTTAGACCAAGTTCTGTAAAAAAATTTTTGATAAGGAGATACACAATCATGAGCATTGAAAACAACTGCGAATATGCAATGAGCCTTGAAGTACAGCACATGTGCAAAGTCGCAAAGGGCCCCGATCACGGTCCTGCTCCCATTCCCGAAGAAGGCAAGTGGGTACAGGCTAAGCAGATCACTGACATTTCCGCATACACCCACGGTGTGGGCTGGTGTGCACCCCAGCAGGGCGCGTGCAAGCTGTCCCTGAACGTAAAGAACGGTATTATCGAGGAAGCACTGGTTGAGACCATCGGCTGCTCCGGTATGACCCACTCCGCAGCTATGGCAGCAGAGATCCTGCCCGGCAAGACCCTGTTGGAGGCTCTGAACACTGACCTTGTTTGTGACGCAATCAACACCGCTATGAGAGAGCTGTTTTTGCAGATCGTTTACGGTCGCAGCCAGTCCGCATTCTCTGAGGGCGGCCTTGTTATCGGCGCAGGTATGGAAGACCTTGGCAAGGGTGAGAGAAGCATGGTTGGTACCATGTACGGCACCAAGGCAAAGGGCGTTCGTTACCTTGAGATGACCGAGGGCTACTGCACCAGAATGGCTCTTGACGAAAACGATCAGGTTATCGGCTATGAGTTCGTATCTCTGGGCAAGATGACCGACTTCATCAAGAAGGGCATGGAGCCCAATGAAGCATATGCAAAGTCGATGGGTACCTACGGCAGATTTGCTGAGGCTGCTAAGTACATTGACCCCCGCAAGCAGTAATTGAAGGAGGAATATCGTAATGGCACATTTTGAAGGTTATGAAAGACGCGAGGCGAAGATCCTCGGCGTGCTGAGTCAGTATGGAATTTCCTCCATCGACGAATGCAAGGAAATCTGCGACGCTAAGGGCATCAACCCCTATAAGATCGTAGAAGAGACCCAGCCCATCGCATTTGAGAATGCAAAGTGGGCATACACCGTTGGCGCAGCAATCGCAATCAAGATGGGCTGCACCAAGGCTGCTGACGCTGCTGCTGCTGTTGGTATCGGCCTGCAGTCCTTCTGCATCCCCGGCTCTGTTGCTGAGAATCGTAAGGTTGGTCTTGGCCACGGTAACCTGGGTAAGATGCTGCTCTCCGAGGAGACCGAGTGCTTCTGCTTCTTAGCAGGTCACGAGTCCTTCGCAGCTGCTGAGGGCGCAATCAAGATCGCGCTCAACGCAAACAAGGTAAGAACCAAGCCCCTGCGCGTTATCCTGAACGGTCTTGGCAAGGACGCTGCTATGATCATTTCCAGAATCAACGGCTTTACCTACGTACAGACCGAGTTTGATCCTTACACCGAAGAGGTTAAGGTTATCAAGGAGACCGCTTACTCCAACGGCGACAGAGCAAAGGTTAAGTGCTACGGCTCTGACAGCGTTCCGGAAGGCGTTGCTATCATGAGACTGGAGAACGTTGGCGTTTCCATCACCGGTAACTCCACCAACCCCACCAGATTCCAGCACCCCGTTGCAGGCACCTACAAGAAGTGGTGTAACGAAAACGGCGTGAAGTACTTCTCCGTTGCATCCGGCGGCGGTACCGGTAGAACTCTGCACCCCGATAACATGGCTGCAGGTCCCGCTTCCTACGGTATGACCGACACCATGGGTAGAATGCACGGCGACGCTCAGTTCGCAGGCTCTTCCTCCGTGCCCGCTCACGTCGAAATGATGGGTCTGATCGGCGCAGGTAACAACCCCATGGTTGGTATGACCGTTGCTGTTGCAGTTGCTATCGAAGAGGCTTGCAAATAATCGCAGATTATTTGCAATGAAATTTGCCCTTGGTGGGCAAATGAAATGCGACTTTGTCGCATGAAATGCAAAGCATGAAATGAGCCTCGGATCATCCGAGGCTCATGTTTTAGTGGCAAATTTCATTTCATGTATGAGCCGTGCGAATACATTTCATGATGCGTAGCATCATTTCATGCGCTTTGCGCATTTCATTATGGAGGTGAGAGATATATGTCGAAAAACATTCTCGTAGATCTTTCCATGGACTTTGCAGTTGAAATATTCAATATTTGCGAAGGCATTAAAGGGCGGTCTGCTTTGACAAATCAAATATTGAGAAGCGGAACGAGCATCGGCGCAAATATTCATGAAGCGAATTATGTACAAAGCAAAGCGGATTTCGTTTCAAAATTACAAATTGCTCTGAAAGAATGTTACGAAACCGAATATTGGTTAGAACTGTTCATGAAAACGCAGTTGATCGGTCAGGAAGTGTATGCAAAATTGAAAAATGACTGCGGAAAAATCAGAAGAATTCTGATTTCAGCAATCAATACCACCAAGGAAAACAATCAATTATAAGGATTTTGAAAAAACTTGGATAATTAATTGGACACATCATTTGGGAAAATCCCGAGTGATGTGTCCAATTTTTGATTTATAATATCCGTTATTTCGCATGACGCGCGAAAATTCTAAAGGCGGTTGAGTGGGAATCGTGTAGCGTTATCTGTACTTTTGGAAAAATTGTGTTATAATGAAATCAGCCTCGAGGAATAAATATTGAACAGGAGGAGATTTTATGAAGAATTTTGGAAACCGAATCAAAGCCTTGCGCAGAAGAATGAATTTGACGCAGGAGGAGCTTGCGGAAAGATTAAACGTGTCGTATCAGACGGTATCCAAGTGGGAAACCAATGCATCGTTGCCGGATATAACGATGTTTCCGATCCTTGCGAACTTTTTCGATGTAACGACCGATGAACTTTTGGGCATCGATCTTGCGAAAAAGCAAGCTAAAATAGATGAGATATTGGTGGAATTTAATAGGCTTTCCAATCTAGGCAAAGAAAAAGAACAATTCGATTTTATCTGTGCGGCATATCGGGCATATCCCAATGAGGATAAAATTTTGCAGAAATATATTTGGATGCTTTATTACGATCCGTATTTTTGGGAGGATTATTGGAACAAAAAGGATAAGGGCGAATTAGCACCGGAGCATCCAAAGGTACCACATAAGGAAGAACTTATCTCGCTGTGTGAACGCATACTCAAGGAACGCTTTGATGAGCAACTCAGATATGATGCGATCAGTCTACTCAGTGGCATTTATGGGCTTGAGGGAAATGAGGCAAAAGCCATAGAATACATCAAGCTCTTGCCTTCGGCCTTGCAACGCGAGGAATTGGAGCAGCTTTATCCACGGGGAAGTGAAAAGTGGTGGAAGCAAGTCCGAGAAAATGTGTATGGCATGGTGGAGGATCTTTATATCAAAATCAGAAACTGTGCTTATTACGCTCCTTCCAATCAAGAATCCATTCGCATTCATCAAAAGTCGGTAGACTTGATCAAGCTGATCTATGACGAGGAGGATTACGGCTTTGACCATTATGAGCTGTCCGAGGCGTATTTTTCGATTGCTTCTCGGTATTGCCGCGAGGGGGATTATAAGAACTGTGCCAAGTATTTAGATCTGTGTCTTACGCATGCAAAAGCTTATGACGAGCTCCCCAAGCAGACCGTGCATACCTCCTATCTTGTCAAAGGGTATACGTTTGACACATCAAATGTGTCTTCGGGATTTGAAAGCAATGAAGTAAAACGTCAATTGGACAGCATTGGGGAGGTGGAAAGCTTTGCGGGTATTCGTGGAGCGCAGTGGTTCAAGCGTATTGTTGAAAAATATGCTCCCTTTGCAAAGGATACCAAGGGTTGATCGCCCGCGAGGGTCCGTAGGGGCGACTGAACGAATCGCCCGCGGGTCATTCATGAATGACCTCTGCAAGAACCGATAAAAAAGTCGGACACATCACCTCGAGTTTTGCGAGGTGGTGTGTCCGATATTTTTTTATTGAATTTCACACGATTTGAGTGCGGGGTACAGCTTGCGATAGGTTTGGTATCCTTGCTCATAGATCGCCGTCAGTGCGGGATCGGCTTTGATTGCCAAAGTCTTTTTCACCGTAGCGTCTGCCGCATCCGATACCGAGGCGTATTCACCGCAAGCGGTCATAGCCAGGAGGGCAGCTCCCATGGACGGGCCTTGCTCGGTTTCGGTCAGATAAATGTCTGCGCCCAAAACGTTTGCCAGCACGGTCTGCCATACTTTGCTGACCGCACCGCCGCCGCAGAGAACGGCTTTGTCGATCTTGACGCCGCCTGCTTCCACACAGTCGCGCAGGGCGTATGCCACGCCCTCCAGCACGGCAAGGCTCATATCCTCGCGCGTGGTGGTCATGGAAAGTCCGACGAAAGCACCGCGTGCGTTGACGTCATTGTGGGGGCAACGCTCACCGGTCAGGTAGGGCAGGAAGTACACGCCCGTCTGTCCGTAGCGGGGGACTTCCGGATCACCGTATGCGGCGTCCAGAATGTCGCGCGTCCACCATTTGTTACAGGAAGCCGCAGACAAGATGCAGCCCATGAGGTGATATTTGCCGTTTGCGTGCACAAAGTTGTGCAGTGCAGTACCGCATGCGGTATTAAATTCGTCACAAGGCAGGAAAACCGTGCCGCTGGTGCCAAGAGAGATACTGCAATCTCCCTCGCGGAGCGTGTTTGTTCCTACTGCAGCGCCTGCGTTGTCGCCTGCGCCCGCGCAAAGGACTGCATTGGGCAGCCCAAGCTCTGCCAAGAGCTTGCCTGTGGCCTGATAGCTTTCGTACAGCGCGGGGAGCACGTCACGGGTAATGCCGCAAATCTCGCACATTTCCTGCGACCAGCATTTATGCTGCACGTCCAAAAGCAGCATGCCCGCTGCGTCGGAGTATTCGGTGGAAAAAACACCTGTCAGCTTGTATGCTAAATAATCCTTGGGCAGGCAGATCTTTTTTGCTTTTGCAAAATTTTCCGGCTCGTGATGCTTGACCCACAGAATTTTGGGAGCGGTGAAACCGGGGAAAGCGATATTGCCTGTCAGAGCGGGGAGGGTACCAAGGCTGTTGAGATAAGCGGTTTCCTCGGCGCTGCGGCCGTCGTTCCAAAGGATCGCGGGGCGAATGACCTCGTCCCGATCATCCAGCATGACAAGCCCATGCATCTGTCCTGCGATGCCCACGCCCAGGATCTCTTCCTCCTTGCCACGGGACAGGACAGCGAGGATCTCTTTGGCAGCGCGATACCAATCGGTGGGATCCTGCTCGCTCCAATTTGCGTGCGGGGTGGAGACGGGGTAGCTGACGCTGTGCTCGGTCAGGACCATGCCGGTGCGGTCGGTCAAAATGCCCTTGCAGGCGGACGTGCCAAGGTCAATGCCAATGTAATAGCTCATATCAGACTCCCGAGAAGAGAATGTCGTTGAGTACGGATTCGAGGTATTCCTGTCTGCCGCTGCCGGGGATGACGTTTTCCAGATTCTGCGCGTAAGCGGCAAGAGATTCGAGCGTGACCTTGCCTTCGCGGATATCCTTACCGATGCCCTCGTTGTAGGAAGCGTAACGCTGTGCTACGAACTCGTCGATTCTGCCGTCCTCAATGATCTCGTATGCCTTGATCAGACCGAGTGCAAACGCATCCATACCTGCGATATAGGAAAGCAGTACGTCCTCAAAGGAGTTGGACTGACGGCGTGCCTTGGCGTCGAAGTTCAGACCGCCGTTGGTAAAGCCGCCTGCCTTGATGACCTCGTACATGCAAAGGGTGGTGTCGTATACGTTGGTGGGGAACTGGTCGGTATCCCAGCCCAGCAGCATATCGCCCTGGTTTGCGTCGATCGAGCCGAAAATGCCGTTGACGGTTGCGGAGCGCAGCTCGTGCTGGAAGGTGTGACCTGCAAGGGTTGCGTGGTTTGCTTCAATGTTCATTTTGAAATCGTCCATCAGACCGTAGGTGCGCAGGAAGTTTGCGCAGGTTGCCACGTCAAAGTCATACTGGTGCTTGGTGGGTTCCTTGGGCTTGGGCTCGATGTAGAAGTCACCCTTAAAACCGTTTGCACGGCCGTAATCGCGTGCAAGGGTCAGAAACTTGCCCAGGTTGTCAAGCTCCAGCGCCATATCGGTGTTGATCAGCGTGTCGTAGCCCTCTCTGCCGCCCCAGAATACGTAACCGGGTGCGCCCAGCTTGATGGCTGCGTCGATGCCTGCCTTGACCTTGCCTGCTGCAATAGCATACACGTCAGCAGAGGGGGAGGTAGCTGCGCCTGCCATAAAGGTCTTGTCGCCAAACATATTGGCGGTGACCCACAGGGGCTTGATGCCGGTAGCGTTCTGCTTTTCCAGGAGGTAGTCGGTGATGATCTCCAGGTTCTTGATGCTCTCTGCAAGAGTCTTGCCCTCGGGAGCAACGTCAACGTCGTGGAAGCAGTAGTATTCAATGCCCAGCTTCTGCATCAGGTCAAAGGCGAAGTCCACCTTTGCCTTGTGCATTTCAATGCCGTCCAGACCAAAGGTCTTATCCATGGTGTTGCCGCCGAACATATCGGAGCCGGATGCGTTGCAGGTGTGCCACCAGCTCATTGCAAAGCGCAGATGCTCTGCCATGGTCTTGCCTGCGATCACGCGATTCTTATCATAGTAACGGAAAGAGTAGGGGTTTTTGCTCTTGGGGCCCTCAAAGGAAATGTTTTTGATTTCTTGATACATTGTGGAATTTCCTCCATGTTTATGTTTATTATTTGTTTTTTATAGTTTGCAGGTATATTGAGCACTCTCGGTTGCCTGCGTATACGTACTGCCGTCGGGCAGGATGATCTCGCAATGCATGGCGGTATCGGGCAGGGTGACCTTCACGGTCAGTGCACCGTCCTGCTTTTCCCATGCAACCGAAATGACGCCGTGCGGAGTGGGAACGGTGCCGCTTGCCCACGAAAGGTCGTAGGCGTGCGGGTAGGGCTTGATGCAAACGGCATCGTAGCCGGAAGCGGTGGGCGTAACACCCAGCACCATAGCAGAGAATTCGTAAATGGGCGCAGAGCTCCAGCCGTGGCATTCGCTTCTGGGGTCGTCGGGGTTTTCACACCATGTGGTGCAATGCAGGTCAAGCATGGTCTCCCAGCCCTGCAGCTGTTGCTTTGCATAAGCATCGTAGCGTCCTGCAAGCTCCAGTGCGCGGAACATATAGTGGCTCATGGAGAAGGTGCAGAAAGCGACGGGAACCTTGGCGTTAAAGGTGCGGTCGATCAGCTCTCCCGCTTCCTTGCCGCACACAGCACCCGAAAGGATCGCCCACAGCGTGGTGTGCTGGCTGTATTCGCTCACACTCGGCTTGTTGCGGAAAAGCCCTGCCTTTTTGTCGTAGCAATGCTCGTAGACAGCGCGAATTGCGTCCTCGGCTTTGCTTCTGTAATCCAAGGCAGTGCCGCTTCTGCCGAGAATTTCATATAGCTCGGCGGCTGCTTTGAGTGCTGTTGCGTACATCAGCGTGCTGACTGTGATGGGCTCGTCGGACTTTCCCGAGGGAACGCCGCCGTCCCAATCGGGCACCCAGTCCACAAAGTGCCAATAGGGGGTATTGCCCACCAGACCGCTTGGCAGTACGTAAGCGGCAAAGCCGTCCAAGGCATGAGCGGCTGTGCCGATCAGCGTGCGCAGCAGCTTGACGTTTTCCGTGCTTGTGCCGCAATAGCGCATATAATCGCGCAGCATCAGTATCCAGAAAAGCGTGAAATTGGGAATGATCTGGGTCTTGACGGAAGGGTAGTTAGCCTGCAGCAAGCCGCTGGGCAATTGCGAATGTGCAAAGTCGGTCAGGGATTTGATCGGCATGCGGTCATCCATACTCATGCGCAGGGTGAACAGCATTTCCAGCGCGCTGTCCATATCGTATTGCTGCTGCTCGTAGTAGGGGCAGTCCACGTACATCTCGTGCATACAGCAAAGCACGGTGTGGCGGCTGATCTCCCACATTTTGTTATAGCGCGGATCGGAGCAGGCAAACGTGCCGGCTGCATCCAGCGGATAGTGATAAAAGGCGTAGTCAAAGCTCAGTACTGCCAAATCGGGATCGTCACATTCCACGCGTGCAAAGCGGAAGGAGCGATACCAAAAAGGCTCGAATACCTGCTCCTCTCCCGTGGCAACCACGGTGTCAAAGCAGCCGTACAGAAATGCCGAGGGCTGATCATACGCATCGCGCACGCCCTTGTAGCGTTTTCCGTTCTCATCGGTCAGCCTGTAGCACTCGGCATACATAATGCGTATGCGGCTGCCTGCCTTTGCACGAAAACGCAGACGCAATTTAGCAGTGGTATAGCTGATCGCATCAAATTCGGTAAAGCCCTCACCGCTTCTGACCGCCTGCATAGGACGGTACGCCTCGGTTTCCATTGCGGGCAGGGAACGGGGCGCCATCACGTAGGTTTGATTGATACCGCATTCGTCAAAGCAAGCGCGGTCAAAATCCGGCTCAAAGCTTGGCACGCAGGCAATGGGGGTGCGCACCGAAGCACCCGACCAATGCTCGTAGGGGGGGATGGAGATATAGCAATCCGTGCCGTGCTCCAGTGCGCAGGCGTCTTCGCGTGCGCAAGTCCAGCTTGCATCCGTGCCCAGCTTGGTGGTGGTCTCTCCATCCGTCAGCTCTCCGTCCAGCCAAAAGGCAGGCGCGGACTTGCGGAAGGTGGAGATGAAATATCCGTCGGTGACGTACATCACCTTGGCAATTAACGTGTTCTTTCCCTCTGTGAGATAAGGCGTCAGATCCTCGCTCTCAAAGTAGGTCTGGTAGGCAGAGCCCTGACAAGGGCCCTCCAGGACAAGCGTGCCGTTGAGATACAGCGCATAGCGCGTGTCTCCGCTGGCGCGCACCTTGAGCGATGCACCACAAGGGGCATCAAACTCTTTTGAAAAGTAATAAAATTTGGGTTTTGTGGGGCGGTCGTCCGCCATGATCCAAAAGCTCATGTGCGCTCCTTTTTATGTGATGATTTCAAAATGCTACCGATCATGCTTTTTCGTGCGGTGATGAGTCGCTTTCCTTTATTCGGACAAGCTCACCCGTACCGTCTCGTTTGCGCGAACGTGCACACACTTAAATGCCTTTAAGCACTTGTGCGGCTCGTAGTCGAATTTCAGCACCGTATAATCGGTGTCGTAAGCCCCTGCGTTATACAGCTCGACCGTGTTTTGGTCAATATAGGTTTCCTTGATATCCGAGTAAGTCAAGCCGTGTCCGAAATCGTATACGCACTTACCGGTAAAGAATTTATACGTGCGGTTTTGCATGCTGTAATCCTCAAATGCGGGCAGATCGTCGATGGATCTGTAAAAGCTGACGGGGAGTCTTGCGCTGGGGGATACCTTGCCAAACAGGATATCGGCAAGCGCGTTGCCGCCCTCTGCACCGGGATAGAAGCATTGCAGCACAGCGTTGCAGCTCTTGTCCTCACGCTCAAGGTTGATGCAGCTGCCGCTGACGTTGACGAATACGGTAGGCTTGCCCAGTGCCGTGATCGCGTCGATCAGCTCTCTTTGCACCGCGGGCAGCTCGAGATCTACGCGGTCGCCGCCCTTTGCGGCGTTGTAAGCGTCGCCCTCTTCGCCCTCAATGGTGGGATTGATACCCATCACCAGCACCACAACGTCTGCCTTGCTTGCGGCAATGAGAGCCTCGTTGCGCGGGTGCTCGCCGTCCTTGTCCTGCACGGGCTTGGTTACGTGGCAGCCGCGGGCATAGATCACGCGGCCGTCAAAGCCGTCCTGAATGCCGCGCAAAAGCGTGGAATATCTTGCGGGCGTGCCGTTATAGTTGCCAAGCAATACGCTTTGCTCATCTGCGTTGGGGCCGATGACGGCAATGGTGCGCACGTCCTTGGAAAGCGGCAGAATGCCGTCGTTTTTGAGCAGCACCATGCATTTTTGCGCCATTTTGCGATTGAGCGCGCGATGCTCGTCGCAATCCACAACGTCGTAGGGAATGTTATCGTATTCGCAGTCGTCGTCAAACATACCAAGGCGATAGCGTGCCTCAAACAGCTTTTCCACCGAAGCGGTGATGACCTCCTCGGACAAAAGCCCTTGGTCGTAAGCCTGTTTGAGCCATTGATATGCGCTGCCGCAGTTGAGCTGACAGCCGTTATTGACGGCAAGCGCGGCACTTTCCGCGTCGGTGCTTGTCACCTTGTGGTGGCGGTGGATGTCGCAGATCGCACCGCAGTCGGAAACGACGTAGCCGCCAAAGCCCCATTCGCCGTACAGAATATCCATAAGCAGCGTTTTGCTTGCGCAGCAGGGCTCACCGTTGAGGCGGTTGTAAGCACCCATGACGGCAGAGGGATCAGCGTGGTCGATGCAGTACTTAAATGCCCATAAATAGGTTTCGCGCAGATCCTTTTCACTGACCTCGGTGTTAAAGCCGTGGCGCAGCTCCTCGGGGCCACTGTGCGCAGCCAGATGCTTGATGGTAGCGTCCAGCTTGCGGTATTTGCCCTCGCCCTGCAGTCCCTTGATAAAGGCAACGCCCATTCTGCCGGTCAGATAGGGGTCCTCACCGTAGGTCTCGTGACCGCGTCCCCAGCGGGGGTCACGGAAGATGTTGATATTGGGCGACCAGTAGGTCAAGCCCTGATAGATATCGGTGTAGCCAAACTTTTTGAACTCGTTGTGCTTGGCTCTTGCCTCGTCCGAAATGGCGGTTGCAACGCGGTGCATCATATCGGTATCAAAGCTTGCAGCCATGCCGATGGCTTGGGGAAATACGGTTGCCACGCCCGATCTTGCCACGCCGTGCAGGCATTCATTCCACCAGTTATAGGCAGGAATGCCCAGGTGCGGGATGGCAGGGGCGTTGTATTTCATTTGAGACATTTTTTCTTCCAAGGTCATTTGGGCGACCAAGGCTTTGGCTCTTTCCAAAAAAGTCATATGTATTTTCCTGTTTTCTTAGTTTTTCTCGGGCACGCTGTACACGTGGAATTGGTAGACGCGTGCGGTTTTATCGGCGTGGGGGGTGGGTCTGATGATATACAGACGCACGTAGCGTGCTTGCACGGGTGCAAATTCGCGCAGAGTCACGTTCTCGCGGTTGCCCCATACCTCGTCGGCATTCAGCCATTCGCCGTCCGCGGTTTGCTTATATTGCAGGAAATAGTCAACGGTATTGTCGCTTGTATCCTCGTATTCGCCGCAATGCTGCACCAGCCACTGATAGATCGGGGTAACCTCTCCAAGGTCTACCTCCAGCCATGCTGCATGGCCCGTTTCGGTATCAGCCGTCTCGGCAATGCCTGCCCACTTGCTCTTGCTGTCGCCATTGAACGCGTTTCCGGGGTATTCACCGAGATTTTCACGGCTGTGATTTGCGCGGCAGGGTTTACCCAGCGCGACGTTGTTGCCGAGATCCGAGAAGATGGGATAAATGGTAACATCCTCCGTGCCTATGCGCACCAGTGCCTGCACATCCTCTTGCCAGATGATGTCGGCGTTGCCGCCAAAGCCTGTAAACATGCCGTTCTGATTGCAGCGCGGTGCGGTCACGCGCACAAGGGTGCCCTCGTGATACTCGCCCGAGCCGTTCATATCTACGGATGTCAGAGTATGGATGGGAGAATTGTTTTCGGGAACCAAATCATACAGAGGCGCGGTGGGCACGGTGGTCTTTTGACCGCCCGTGATCGCGGTAGCAGCCATAAGCACGATCTGCTCGCCTGCGGGCAGGGTAATGCTGTCTGCGCCCTCGGTCTCAAGGGTGTATGCAAAAATATTGGCAAACTTGTACAGGCGGTTACCGTCTGCGTTGTGCGTGTGGGAATAGCTGATCGCTACGGGATCGCGCTTGATAAAGGCTGTGTCGCCTGCCGCTACCTGATCCCAATTACCGACGTTTTCGCAGAAATCGGTGATCTTGCAGGGCACGGTCTTGTTGCCAACACCGAAGTTGACGGTCAAGTCGCCACGGCGAGAGGCTGCCAGCAGTACCACGCGCTTGGTTCCTGCGGGCAGGGAAACGGTCTGTCCATCGCAAAGCACGGCGTTGTTCTCGCCCTTGTTGCCCAGCGCAAAGCGAATGCCACCGCTGTAAACGGTCTGCTCGAACAGCTCCTCGGGAATGGAGATGCCCTGTCCGAACTCACCTGCGGTGTAATCAAAGCGCGAGGTGGTCACGCGCTTGTTATAGTCCAGCGCAACGGGTGTGCCGAGGTCGTCGGCTGCCTGTGCGTTGTTGATCTCAATGACAAAGGTCTTGACGGAGAAGGGAGTCATATCAAAGGTCAGCGTATGGGCATCGCATGCGACTGCGCCGTTGCCTTCCTCGTATCCGTTGGTTTCGGTAGCGTGCAGAATATCCGCCGCCAAGGTCAAGGTCACGCTTGCGTGGTCTCTGCCTGCAGTTTCCTGCACACGAACGACCAGGCGGTTGCCCTTTTGCTCCTCTTTGATGCAGCGGATCGCCACTTCATTGTCGCTGATGCTTGCAAAGCTGATCTCGCTTTGCTTTCCGCTATGCGCGTCAACCGCAAAGGCAAAGAGGGGATTGTTGAAGCATTCGGCTTGGACTGCCACGCCGTCGCGGTTGCCTGCGTGCGAGGTGAAGCCGTACTTGAAGACGTTGCGGCCGTGATCCTGCCAATCCTGACCGCTGATGTACTTGAAGCGGCCGAGGGGGGTGTGGATCAGCGTCAGGCGCAGCTCGTCGTCTGTGGGCTTTTCCATGCCGTATTTACAATCGTTGAGAATGGCAATGCCAAACGAGCCGTCGGGCTCGCAGATGTCTGCCCATTGGTGCACGCAATGCTGGAAGTAGGGGTAGGAGTCGGTGTTGCCCAGCGTCTCTGCGCCAAGGCCGATATCGAAGGTAGCGGTGGGATTGGAAACGGTCAGAGGGAAGCCTGCCGACAAAAGCGTCTTTCTCTCTCTCCACTCAACCTCGTTTTCCACGTCCACGCGGTCAACGCCTGCGATCAGGCGCACGGTCTGTACAAAGGTGCTCACGCCGTCCTTGTGCGTGATCTTGAGTGCTACGCAAGCAGCACCCTGTTCTGCAACCTCAACGGTCACCTCGCCGCCAACGTCGGTAAAGGGCAGCTTGGTGTCATCGTATTTGATCTCCCAGGAGGGCCATACGGTATTGTTGTCCTCTCTCTTGCCAAGCGCACTGGGTGCGGACAGCAGCTCGCGGTCATTTGCCTTATCGTAGATCGAGCTGACGTGTCCCTTTGCATTGACGCTGACGCGATAGCGTGCGTTCTCAAGGCAGTTTTCGCCAAGGCAGAGATAGGTGGGCAGCTCGCAATCAGACTCGGCTGCGACCACGTTAAACACGGTAAAGCTGACGGGCGCGACGGTTGCTGCGAACATTACCACTCTCTCACCGTCTCTCTCGGCTACCTGCGAGGGCACCTCGATGCCGTTTGCGGTGTATACGCGTGCGTGCGCAGCACCTGCGGGCATGGGTGCGATTGCAAGATCGGTGCGGGTAGCAGCTACGGGGTTGAATACCACCACGGGCTGACCCGAAACGTTTGTATCAAGCGCAGATGCAACTGCACTTACCGAAGCAGTCAGCTCGTCGGCAAGCACGTTCTGCGCAATGACGTAATCGTTATAGCTGAATCGGTAAGCGTCCAGGATCGAGGTGCCGGGCAGGTCGTCGTGGAACTGATGCCACAAAAACAGCTTCCAGGCAAAGTCCAGTCGCTCCTTGGGATATCTGCCCGTGCCAAGCCACTTTGCAATGCTTGCAGCGCGCTCTGCGCTATCAGCGAGCAGCTCGCACTTTCTGTTCCAGCGCTTGCTGACGGTGTGTGAGGTCAGCGTGCCAAAGCCGTGCGGAATGTGCAGATTACCTCTGTAGACGGGCAGGGAAGCAATCTGCTCGGGGGTCAGATCGTTGAAGATCTGCTCGGTGCTGCCCGCAATGACCTCAAAGTCCTTATCGTCGCCGTTCTGTGCAACTGCATCGTTGAGGTAGCGTGCGGATTCGTCGGTGGCAGAGCCGCCGTAGTCACCCGTGCCGAAGTACATCATATGTGCAGCAACGCCCGCATACTTGGCGTTATGGTCGATCTTATCCACGTACTCCTTGCGGTCGTGAATGGGACGCTGCTCGGGGTCTTTTTCAAATTTCAGGGTATAGTCGTTGCCGATAAACGAGCCCAGGATGCTGTTGCCGTCCGGGCCTACCCATCTGCCAAGGTCCATACGAACCGCCTCTTTATCGGGCATGGGTCTTGTAACGGTACCGTCCTCGTGAATGATGGGCGTGCCAACACCCCACTGCAGCTTCTGGGTAGAAAAGCCTGTCAAGCCCATATGCGCTGCAATAGAGGGCAGAGAATAGCGGAAGCCAAAGCAGTCGGAAAGGAAAATATCCTTGCTCTTTTTGCCGAATTCCTGCTCAAAAAAGCCATTACCCAGCAAAATCTGGCGCATATATGCCTCGGAGGAGGGGACGTTGGTGTCGGTTGCATCCCATTGGCTGCCCGAAACGTTCCATTTGCCCTCTGCTACGTACTCCTTGAGTTTTTCGTAAAGGTCGGGGTAGTATTCCTTGGCAAGCGCGTAGCGGAACGCGCCCTCGAAGTTCATGCGGTAGTGGGGGTATTTTTCAAACAGAGCAAAGTTATCCGCCAACGTGTTTTTCACGCAATCGCGAATGGTATCCTGAATGGTCCAGTTCCACTGGGTGTCCAAGTGTGCGTTGGATACTGCATAAAGCTTTCTGTTCTTTTTCATTGCTTTTCAGCCTCCATTTGCAGAATAAAGCGTTTCCAGGGTCTGATGGCAAGTGCCAGAATGGCTGCGCCCGTAAGAGCAAGGCAGAACCAGATAAAGATGGTGATGTTCCAGCCTAACCACTCTGCAACAAGGCCGAACAGATAGGTCGAAATGGCACTGCCGATATAGATCAAGGAATTCATAATGCCCGAGACGGTTGCCGCCTTGCCGTAGTGGGCGAATTTAGCGGGCATCATGGTCGAATAGATGTGGTTAAAGGACTCCATGAGCAAGGAGATCGCGCACAGACATACAAGGCCTGCCACAAACGACATGCCGCGCACGCCCAGCAGAACCAGCGTAGGTACGGCAGCCGCGCCCATGAGAATGATACCGATGGCGGGATGATTTTCATGCAGGCTCTTTCTCTTGAGCAGGAAGTTTGCAAGGGTAAAGCCCAGCAGCGCGATCAGAGGCAGCACGATGGCAAGCACGGTGGAGAGCGTTTCATCCACACCGAAGCTGTCGCGCAGAATGGTGGGCACCCAGGTGTTCACGCCGTCCTTGAGCATGCCGTGGAATACGACGGGGATCATAAAGATCAGCGCACCGCTGGTCAAAAGCAGCTTGAAGAGAGATACCGAGCCCTCGGGCGTTGCCTTTTTCTGCTCCTTGGCTACCGGCTCAACTACGCGCACGTCGGGCGCGGAGAATGCCCAGGATGCTACGATCACAAGCAGCACGCAGGACGCAACGGCGCAAGCGGCAGCGATGAAGAAGGGTGCCTTGAAGCCGATGTTGAAGTAAGCGCAGCCTGCGGTGAACAGATAGGCTAAGATCTGACCCGTGGGGCGCGAATAGGAAATGGTGGAAAGGGCGGTAAAGCGCAGCTTTTCGGTCAGCACGCCGGAGAGCAGCACGAAAATGGGTGCCCACAGCATGGATTCAAAAAAGCCGTTTGCCGTCCATACGGTGATCATGAGCGGCACGTTGGGGGTCACGATGGGCATCAGCAGGTTTGCAAGCGCTGTTCCCATAATGCCCGCGCCCAGCATGACGACAGGACGGGTGCGGTCGGCTAAAAAGCCGTTGATCAGGTGTCCGCAGCCGTAGCTGACGAAATAGCAGGTGCTGACCAAGCCCGCAAGAGAGGTGGTCAGAAGTCCTTGACCCGTCAGGTGGACGATGGAGGCATTGTAAGTATTTCTGGTCAGATAAGCGATCATATAGATCAGCCAACAGGTGATCATGAGAGCCTTACTGCTCTTCATGGAGGTCAGTATCTTTTTGCTTTTCACGGGTATCCTCACGTATATGTATATTTTTATTTTTTTGCTTTTTTGCATTGATTTATTATAGTAGATTACGGGTAGTAAATCAACACAAAAAGGCAAAAAAAGCTGTCTTAAAAACAGACCCGTACCAAACGATGATATCGTAAATGGTACGGGTCTTAATTGCTTCGAAGTGATCAAGGATCACTCGGGCAACTCAAAATCAGTCCTTCTTCTTAAGAGCTACGCAAGCAGCAGCAACTGCTACGAAAGCAACCAGGGACATAGCAACTGCGGACTTGCAGCCACCCTCGGACTTCTCAGCCTCGGTAGTGGTTTCAGCCTTGTCGGTGGTAACTTCACCTGCGGGAGCATCGGTGGTGGGCTCTTCGGTAGCGGGAGCCTTGGTGGGGATCTCCTCACCTGCATAATTGTAAGCCTCTTCCTTGCTGTTGAAGAGCTGGATTTCCTCTACGTATGCAACAGCGTTTGCATCCATCTCGGTGAACTCAAGAGAGATGATGTTGATAACGCCTTCCCAAGAATAAGAAAGGTCATAGATCAGATAAGCTACCTCACCGGTTGCCTTGATCTCATTCTCGTTCGCGAACATGCATCCGTTATCTCTTGCTTCAAACCAGGAGTGGTAATCACCGGCAGCCGCATACATATTCACCTTACCGATGTTGCCGCCCTCAACCTTGTACTTGACAACAGCGTAGGAAACGCTGTCACCGTCCAAGAGAGTCACACCGGTCTTACGGCAGAACTTGGAGTAGTTGATCTGGATCATGGGATCGAGGGGCAGTCCGCCTTCATCAAGGTCATATTCTGCGTTGGGCGCAACGCGAACACCTGTCCAGTCACCGTAGATCTCGGTGTTGATGGAGTGCGTGCCGTAGAAGCCATCGGTAGCGATCAGATCAAGTGCGGGATCCATGGGAATGATGTTGTTCTTGTAGTCACCGGTAACGGAGTCCTCGAAGGTCTCGTCGGAATCGTCGTAACGAACAACGGGGGGGAAGCTCAGACCAAAGCGGTACTTTTCGTCGTCAGCCTCAGCGTTGTCGCGTACTTCAGCGGCAGTCAGAGCTCTGTTGTAGAAACGAACGCTGTAAAGGTCAGCTGCCCATGCACGCTGGGGGTTATCGTGACCGATGGTCAGGGTATCTGCAATGTTGGTGTGCTCGGGTACGCCTCTGCCTGCCTCAACACCGTTGATGTAAATGATGCAAACGGGGCCGTCCTCAGCGTTCATGTCGAAAGTGATTGCAATGGTAGAGCCAATGCCGTCACTCTCAAGTGCTGCTGCGCCGTCGTCAACCAGAGGACGGTCAGCGTTTTTGTCGTTGTACTTGTACTCCAGGTAGTCTCTGTCCTCGTTCTGCTCGGGAACGCGGATGAAGAGAGAGAACTCGTCGTTATCGGAGCACATCAGGGTGACCCAGTGGGTTGCCTTGAGGTCCAGATCGCCTGCGGAGAACTCAATGGTGTAAGCGCTGCTGTTGACCAGGTCAACAACTGCCTCGGGGAAATAGTAGGATGCGGAATCCATGTGGAAGGCGTTGTCCTTCCAGTAGTTAGTCTCGTTCACGCGAACGTTGAAGTGGTTTTTGTTGCCGGAGAGGTCTCTCCAAAGGGTAGTGTCATAGTCCTGCTCACCGTTGGAGTTGTTTGCACCGTCGTACCAAGCAACCAGACCGTCTTTTACGATCTCGGGCTCAGCTGCGGCAGAGGCAGTGAAGCTGAAGCATGCGAAGCAGCCAAGGATCATGGTAGCGATAACTGCCAGGGAAAGGTAGCGTCTCATGATTTTCGTAATCTCCTTAATTAAGTTTTTAATTTCGGCGCAGTGCTTTGCGGGCACAGCTGCCGTTCATATCATATTATACAAGATACGCATTGAAAAGTCAATGGCAAGATTTTAGCATTTCATGACATTTGTTTCACGTTTCTTGATATATTGACTTTTTTTCTCTTTTCATATTGCCAAACTAAAGCGGATGTGGTATGATATTACTATCATTGAATATTAGGGAGATTTTATGGAGCCTATTGAAATTATTGGACAGGTGATCAGCGTGATTGCGGTGATCGTGTCCTTTATTACCTATCAGATGAAGTCCAGCCGCGCTATTTTTATCACGCTGTCTGTTGCAACCGGCATTTCCTGCGTTGCTTACGCGTTGCTTGGCGGTACGGTCGCACTGGTACTCAATTTGTTCAGCATTGTGCGCAATATCAGCTATTGTTATAGGGATAAAAAGTTCTTTTCGGGCAAGTGGCTTCCCATCGTGCTTGCGCTGATCATGGGCGTGCTCAGCGTCTTTGCATGGGAGGGCTGGCACTCTGTTTTCTTTGCGGTGGGCATTATGCTCAATACCCTTGCCATGGGCTATTTCGGCCCTCAGAATCTGCGTAAGAGCATTTTGCTGACCTCTTCGCTGATTATGATCTATAATCTTTTTATCCCCTCTATCGGCGGCACCATCAACGAGCTGGTGGCAATTTCCTCGGCAATTATCGGTATTATCCGCTACAGAAAAACAAATCAGGTTTAATCATTTCATGCAAATATAAAGGGGCACTATATGGAAAACAAAGTCATTCTCATTTCAATCGACGGTATGCGCTCGGATGCTATGCAAATGTGCGGCAATCCTTACGTCAAGGAGCTGGAAAAGCTGTGCACGTATAATTACGGCTCGCAGGCAGTTCTGCCCTCGGATACTTTGCCCTGTCACTATTCCATGACCCATGCGCAGATCCCCGAAAAGCATGGCGTCAAGACCAATACCTACGTCAAGCCCGAGCACGGGGTGCCCGGTATTTTCGAGACGGTGCGTAAGGCAGGCGGCACTACCGGCATGTTCTATAACTGGGAGTATCTGCGCGATCTTGCCGTTCCCGGCTCGTATACCTTCTCGTTCTGCGTCAACATTGATTTTGACGATCTTTCGGACGACGTGGTCACCGATCATTGCTTAAAGGCGATCGACCGTTACCATCCCGATTTTGTCATGCTCTACATGCTGGATCTTGACGAAAAGGGCGGTCACTCCAACGGCTGGATGAGCAAGGAATATCTGCGCCGTCTGTCCATTGCCATTGATAACGTCAAGCGTACCATCGAGCATTGCGGGCAGGAATATTCCATCATTATCACGGCTGATCACGGCGGTCACGACTTTACGCACGGCTCGGCTGCGCCCGAGGATATGACTATTCCGCTGTTTTTGTACGGTCCGCGCTTTGCGCCCGGCAAGACCATGGATAACACATCGCTGATCGACATTCCGCCCACGGCGGCAGCAGTCATGGGCATTGAGCCGCATCCCGAATGGGACGGCAGAAGCTTGATCAACCAATAAAAGCAAAACGGATACACCGATCAAGGTGTATCCGTTTTTGTTGTTGTGTCTGCGATTTTCAGGTGCTGCCGGTATTCGCCCGGCTTGCAACCCACGACCTGCTTGAAGCTGCGGTTAAAGCTGCTTTGCGTGGAATATCCGCACTTCATGGCAACGTGATAAATGTCCGTGTTGGTGTTTTGCAAAAGATAGCAGGCGTAGTTGATCTTGATGTTGCGCACGTAATCCGAATATGCAAAGCCTACGCTGCTGTAGAAAAAGCGGGAGAGGTAGGATTCGTTATATTTCAACGTTTTGGCGAGATCGTGCAGCGTGCAGGACTTGTCTACGTTGTTTTCGATATATACGAATATTTTCTGCAACAGATCGGAGCCCTCGGCGATGGTATCCTCCGCGGAATAGTCGATCTGCTTATAGAACAGACCGCACAGCAGATATAAAAAGCCCTTGACGGTGGGGAGATCGTTTTGCTCCTGCGCCAAAAGGAAGGTGTCCTGATAGAGCGCGGGCACGTTGTGCAAGTGCACGGTATGCAAGCGATATTTGGATAGGGGATCGGTAATTGCCGCGATCAGGTCGGACGAGAATACGCAAAGCAGGCAAACGCTGCTTTTTCCTGCCTCGGTTTCATATCGGTGCAGGCGGTTGGGCTTGATCAAAAGCAGATCTCCCGCAGTCAGGTCATACGTTTCCTTGTCGATCTGTATGGTCATTTCTCCCTCCAGCATCAGCACCATCTCATAGCAGCGGTGCATGTGCAGGGGGAAGGAGTGGTTGACGTTTTTTTCAAACAAGAAATGATTGGAGATTGTTCCGTGCTCGATCTCGTAGAATATGGGATTCATGCGCCTATCTCCTTTCGTGCGGTCACGTTATGCGCCCGACAATGATCATACTACGTCTTGACGGCGTTGTCTTTGCCCTGTGAAGTAAAGAAATTAGTCTTCTTCTACGAATACGTCCTTGATCGCCTCAAGATAGCCGTAGCCGTACTTGGTGTCGGGCTCAAGGTAGGAGGTTTCTGTCCACTCGTTCCAGGAGTTGACGGTGATCAGCGGCACGGGCAGGTTGTGGCTGTCCACGTATTCCTTTGCCTTGATCAGCGCCTGCTTG